>DUTO01000144.1 GCA_012842035.1 Clostridia bacterium
GTCCTTAATCAGCAGCTGCTGTCCTCACTGTTAATTTGGTTACGGCAGGTTCTACACTTACCCCACGGTTTTCTAAGACAATAAAAATATTATACCGTACATCTGTCCCTAATTCTTTAATTGTAATCCTCTTTTCATTATAGGCGGTAAGATTTACCCAGCCACACCGATTACTGGTTACAAGTCTACCTGTAGCATCTTCCCCCGCCATCACTTGTGTAGCGGCAGGCACCCTCTCACTACTATGTAAAACTACATAATAAGCTTTACAATTTTCATCAGCTTTTAAAAGCAAATCAAAACCTTTCCGTTTAATATTAGTAACTCGAGGATAATTATCAACAAAAAGGGGAACAACCCTTTTTGCAGTAGTTTGTGTCCCCGACACAGTTCTACCCCTTACAGTCGCCGATACTCCGGCAGCTACTTTAAGCGTATGAGGAGCTGACTCAAAAGTCACACCATTAGCATAAACGTCAGCTCTATCAATGGTTCCCCAGCCTGTAATAGTTGCCCTGTTAATTATTTTAAGATTTTTTAGATGCGTAGAAGAGGCTAGATTAACTTTAGCACCTCGAGCCGCTAAAGGAAGATTAAGGTTTTCAATTGTACCGCGGGAAAAGTCTAATTTAATATCAGACCCTTTTAGGTCTACTTTCTTAAAATTTCCTTGCAATTCAACTTTGGTCCCTTGCGGCACATTAAAGGCAACATCATTAAAACCGGTTCCCACCAAATTTACTTCTTCTAATTTCGCTGCTGTACGCACATCGGCAAAATCCATCCTGGTAGTACCTTGAGCTAAAAGACGTATGTTATTATTATTTGCCTTAGCTACCACCAAAGTGCCAAAGATACAATCATTAAACATCGTCCCCCCACTAACCTTAGTAACACCTTTTACCGTTACATTAACTAAAGTTACATAGCCCTCTCCAATACCTTCAGTTAAATTAAGGTCTCCCGTAATCGTGACATTCCTTAAAGTGACATTGCTCGTATTAATCGTTACATTACCGTTTAAGACAAGTTTATCATAAGCCGTACCATATACACCGGGATAGTCATACAAAGTCCCCACGACCCGATCTAAAGTTGTTAAAATCTCTGCTCGCGTTATTCCTTTATGAGGCTGAAAAAGCTCATTGTTATATCCACGCATATAGTTTTTATTTAATACTGAATTAATGGCCATAGCCTCACCTAAAGTGAGCTGACCTAAATCTTCAAATTTACTATAAAGGTCTCGCGGGGCAGCTGCCAGAGAAAGAATCTTTGTTAGAATTACGGCAACTTCTTGCCTGGTAATCTCCTCATTAGGTCGCATCTTTCCCCCTGGGTCGCTAGCAAGATAACCAGCGGTAACTGCTTTATGAATCTCCTTAGAAAACCACTTTCCCTCCGGAACATCCGCAAAACTTAAAAAACTGACTCTTTTATTATAACCAAAGACGCGATTAAGCAAAGCACAAAACTCGGCACGGGTTATCGAATTATCAGGCTTAAATTTTCCATCCGGATACCCTCGCACATAACCTCTTTCTAGCCAAGTATTAATTGACTCTTGGGCCCAATGATTTGCAATATCAGAAAATATATTTGCCTGCCCTGCTGTTTGCGCCATGACGCTTTGCGGAAAAAACAAAGTGTAACCCAAAATAAAAACTAAAAAGAATAA
>DUTO01000145.1 GCA_012842035.1 Clostridia bacterium
AAAATCAGATGATTAATTACTATCCTTTAGGTGTTTTTAAAAGTTTAGGGGAGGTGGAGTAAAATGTTAAAACAATTATTGATTGCCGGTTTCGGTGGACAGGGGATTATGTTGATGGGTCAGCTTTTAGCTTATGGTGGTATGTTCGAAGAAAAAGAAGTAGCTTGGATTCCTTCCTATGGACCTGAAATGAGAGGAGGGACAGCTAACTGTTCTGTAAGTATAGCTAATGCTCCCATTAGTTCACCATTGGTTACCGAGCCGGATATTTTAATTGCCATGAATCGTCCTTCTTTGGAAAAATTAGAATCTCGGGTAAAAAGCGGAGGTACAGTTTTAGTTAATTCTTCTTTAGTTGATTGTGAAGTTAAAAGGAAGGACTTGAAAACATATTATTTGCCCATCAATGAAAAAGCGGGGGATTTAGGAGAGCCACGTGTGGCTAATATGGTCATGCTAGGTGCTTTATTACAAGTTGAACCTTTGGTTAAAAATAGTTCGGTGCTGGAGTCCTTGAAAAAAGTTCTTTCTAAAAGTAAGCATCATTTATTGCCTTTAAATGCCGAAGCTCTAGAAGTGGGAGCAAATTGCTTGCGAGGTGAGTGAAATGCCCACATATGAATTTCACTGTCAAAAATGTGGTCATCACTTTACACAATTTTTGAGTATAACCCAAAGAAAAAAGGCTGTATGTACAAAATGTGGGAGTAAACAAATAGAACAAATTTACAGGTGTTGTAATGTGGTCGGTAGTAACGGCGGTAGCGGTGGGCAGAACTCAGGCACTTCTGCCGGCTGTACCCGCACAGGTGGCTGTGGTAGTTGCTCGGGTTGTTCATAAATCATTTATAATGTAAAAGAAATAATATATGGGGACATTTCTGTTGGAGTTTCAGCAGACCTGTCCCTTTTTTTTATAGAATAGATTTTGCATTGCTAAGGGCTATTGATATAATTTAAGATAAGCAAGTGAAATTTTTAAGATATTAAATAAATGGGAGAGTTGTATGAGAAAGTTTTTCAATGCTTTACAGTTTTTAATTATTATAATAATCATTATCTTGGGCTTGACAATAGTAGGAAATAAAGTGGGCGTAATTGATTTTAATTTAACGAAAATTGATGATGCTGACTATGTTAGTAAATATATATGTGTCTTAGATCGAGACGATAAAAAGGTAGAGTATAAAAAGAATTTTAAAGCTAAAGCTTATCCTGCTTCATTGACGAAGATGATGACAGCTATTGTAGCTCTTGAAAAAGTTGATAATCTTTCGGCAACTGCACCTGTTGATGTCGATACTTATAAGGAAATGGTGGCTAAAAATGCTTCCATGGCGGGTTTTTATGGTAGAGAAAGAGTAACATATCGGGACCTTCTCTATGGAACAATTTTAAGTTCCGGTGGTGAGACCGCTAATTCTCTGGCGGTGAATGTAGCGGGAAGTGTAGAAGAATTTGTTCGGTTGATGAATGAAAAAGCTTCTGTTCTTGGGCTTAAGGATACTCACTTTATGAATCCGGAAGGTCTTCATCATCAAGAACAATATACAACGGCTTATGATCTGGCTCGTCTTTTAGATTATGCTTTAGGCAATGACCGCTTTAAAGCAATTTTTACCAGTAAGACTTTTACAACAACATCTACACCGAACCATCCTCAAGGAATCGTTTTAAAATCAACTGTTCTATCCAAACTGGAGGATGTCCACCAAGAAGGTTTTCAGATTATCGGCGGTAAGTCAGGCACAACTTCACAAGCGGGAGAATGTTGGGCTACACTTGCTCTAAAAGGTGGTCGCGAATATATTTGTATCGTAATGGGTGCGCCCTTAAAGGATATTCGCAATCCGGATAATGCACAGATAGAGGATAGTATAAAACTTTTGGAGCGAATTAAATAATTGTTTGTTTTGACTAAAAAGAGATATTATATTAGATAAGGTTTGTTTAAAAAAGGAAGTAGGGTAAGCAGGGATTAAGGTTGGATATGCCGAAAAAGATAGAATGATTATTTATTCTGTCGAAAGGACGCTGTAAAAGATGTTAACTAGACGTGAATTTTTAGCAGGACTAGGCATACTTACGGCCGCAATAGTTTTACCTGTAAAGATACTTGAATCTGAGGAATCTAAAAAAGTGCAGGCACCTAAGCTTTTAGATTGTGATTGGTTAATTGATAATGTGCTAATTATTGACGGTTCAGGGGAGCCCGGTTTTCGGGGCAGGTTAGCGGTTAAAGGTGAGGAAATTGCAGGTGTGGGAGAATTCCCTTTTTCTTCAGAGGTCAAGGTTATTGATGGACAGGGGCTTATTTTAGCCCCCGGTTTTATTGATCTACATACTCATACGGAAGATTATGTATATAGTGGTGGGGATATGAGCGCTTTCTTATCTCAGGGTGTGACCACGCAAATTGGTGGGAATTGTGGACGTTCCCCTCGTGACCTAGAGGGCTATTTTAAAACTGTGCCTCGTTTACCGATTAATTATGGATTATTGATGGGTTATGCTACTTTACGTCAAAAGGTATTAGGGCAAGACCGTGCCGGAAAAACAACATTAGCTGAAATAACACAGATGCAAAAATATTTGGAGCAAGCTTTAAAAGAAGGAGCGGTTGGTTTTTCTGTTGGTCTTGAGTATTGGCCGCAAAGTTATGCCACGACGGAAGAAGTGATTGCTTTGTGTGAGGTAGTTAAGGAAATAGGAGGATTTTATGCTACTCATATTCGTAGTGAGTATGACCAGGTTTTAGAGGCGGTAGAAGAGGCCATTGAAATAGGAATGAAAGCAGAGGTTCCTGTACAGTACAGTCATCTTAAAGCCGGCTATGAGCGCAATTGGTCTAAGGTCCCCCGGATTTTAGAGATGCTTAGTGAAGCAGAAGCAGATGGTTTAGATATTAGAGCTGATTTTTATGGTTACACTTATTCCAGTACGGATTTAGGGAGGAAACCTTTTCGTCCTTCTATGAGTGAGGAAAACTTAGAACTTGCAGCTCGCCATCCTTTAACTTTTTTTGCCAGCGATTCAGGAATTTATTCTGGTGGTTGGGCTAGTCATCCACGTGCTTATGGTAATATACCGCGTATTTTAAGACGTTTTGTGCGTGAAAAAAAGATTTTAACTTGGGAAACGGCTATTGCTAAACTTACTTCACAACCGGCACGGAGATTAAATCTAAAAAAGCGCGGTTTGTTAAAAGAAGGGTATCAGGCTGATTTAGTTTTATTTGATCCGGAGACGATTACTGATCGAGCTACAAAAGAAAGAACTACACTTTTTTCCGAAGGTGTGCGACAGGTTTGGGTCAATGGAAATTTAGCCTGGTCCGAAGGAAAAACGCATAATGTTAATAGTGGTCAAAAAATTAGTTAGTCAAGAGAAGAAGAAATTCTTCTCTTTTTCTTTTGTCTTGACAAAGTACAGCAAGGGAAGGCTGTTTTTGGCGGATAATAGTAGAAAAAAATTAAAGGAAAAATATTAAATATAGCGAAAATTTTACCAACGGTATTTTTTATGAATTTTTATGAGGAGTGAGCTGTTTTGCTAAAGGAGTGTGGTATGAATTTTACTGCTTATGTTACTTTAGAACGTTTGAATGGCCAATGTGACTTAATTATTCTTGAGGAAAAAGGATTAGCTACCCAGGAATTGAAAGCACATAGTTTTTTATTGAGCTTCAATCATGAGGGAATCAAAAAATATATAGTTCAAAAACTAATAATTCCGCATCGGAAATATTGGGAAAAAGAATTAGTAGGGCATGTGCAGATAGATTTACCGATAGCGCTCGCTTTATTACAGGATGCGTATCAGCAGAATATTAGGTTTGGTACACGTTCTGCTCTTGATGGAGAAAAAACTGTGAGTTTTCTGCAACATAGTTTTTTAAATGTAGATAAAGGAAAATTATGGCGCAAGTTATCGCTTGTTAATTTAACTCCGGTTGAATTTACGCATATTTATTTGGCCGCTTTAAAAAGGATGGATAATGCACTACTTTATGACCTTTCTAGCGCGGAACGAAAGAAACGCTTAGGCTCTCGGGACAAATTTTTACTTTCTTATGGTGAGAATTTAAGGGCTTATACTTTTTTAAAAAGTAAAATATTGAAGATAGAGCAACAAGGGGAAAAAAGGATTGTTACAGTTTTCCTTATTCTCAGTACCCCGGAAGATGAAGTCATGAAAATTAATTATAGATTAGTGCTTTTAGGTAAGGGAGGGGTTCTTTATCTTGATGACTTGCAAGAATTAAAGCGCAGTGTACTTACGGAAGAGCATCCGGAAAACCCCGTCAATTATCAGGTTTTTTGTTCCGCCTATAATTTTTCACAAGCTGCTTCGCTTAGAAAGTGGTTAGAAAGTAGCCCTGATGTTTTTTTAACTGGAGAATTTGCAGGAGGTACTTGTTACAAGTTGTTAAAGCCGGAGGAAGTTTCACGGCAAAGTTTTGATGTGCTTAGCGGGATTATTTGTGAGTTTTTGCTTACGGAAAATGAATTGTTTATTTATGCCCAAAAACTTTGTCATTTGGCTCAAAGGGAATATATGTTGGTTCAAGCCCTGGGGGATAAAGTGGAATTTAAACAAAAGTATTATTTACCTGTGCGCAAATTATATAGAGCGGCTATTTTAGGTCTGCCTTTAGAAGAGCTTTTGCAAGAAAGAGCGGATAAGGGTGATAGTTTCCCGATACAGTCTGCTCTGCTTTTTTGGCAAGGTTATGGACAAGCTTGTGAGATAATAAAAAAAGAGACCCAGTATCATTTGCAGTTAGATAAAACAGTATGGTACTTTTTTCAGGAAAGAAAAAAAGAGAATTCGGATAAATCCTCTAGTTTTATTGAATATTATATTTCCGGGGATTGGCTACGTTTGAATGTCTATAATGGAAATATAGAGGAAGAAATAAATAAATTAGGTCCACACATAGAATTAATTAAAGAATGTGGTTTTGGGGACCGATGCGATATTTTTAATGTTCCTCTTTCTAAAGAAAAGCAATGGAAAATGTTTAAAATGATAAATTTGATGGGTAGGGAAGCTCCTTTTTTAAAAGCAATGGGTTTAATCCCTTGTGTCAAAGGAATGGCGCAAAGATTAGGAGCCTTAGTACAACAGTAAAAGGCGAGCACTCCTTAAGTCTATCTGGGTATTGCAGTTTTTAAAGGATTGGTAATACCTGGAGGATTAGTAGTTGGAGGAGTGCTTTCTTTGTTTTCTTCGCTCGGTTTGTATTCAGTCATAAAATAATAAGTGGTAGGTTTTTCGAGAGCGGGAATTTCTAATTTATCCACTTTTTCTATTTCCGGATAAGCATTAAAAAGGGCTAGATTATCCATAATCCCTCCGGGTAAGGTTAGTCCTTTTTCTAGATTATTGGGTTCGCCAATGGTTTTAATAATGATGGGATAGGTTAATTTTTCATGATTAACAGTCATAAAGATACTATAACCATCTTTACTATAAGCATCTTCGGCAACAGAAATCGTACTATGGCTCGTGATGCGATGTTCATTGATGGAAATAGCTTCTGCTCCTGCATTCCAAAGTTCGTTGATAATGTTTAAAAGGTCTGTATAGATAATTGGCATATGTTCTTCAATAATAATCATTATGCCGGGTCCTTTGAGAGCGGTGGTTCCATTTACTATTCGTAATTTTTCCATTTCTAAATGAATGCCTTCTAAAAGCTTTTTTTCATCACGACTGCTTTCCATCTGCGACCTTAATTGATTGCTTAAGTCGATGATTTCTAGAGCTAGTTTTTGCCTTTTTTCGGAAAGTCCACGCACCATTGCAATCAAGGTATCACTTCTTTGGTAAGTTAAGTCACTGGCAATACGTGTTTGGGCTTGGAATTGTAAGGATAGCATAATTCCGAGACAGAGTAAAACAATTGTGATGGGGATCTGCCGGCGTGCTTTATTCATTTTTGACACCCCGGTTTCTTTGTTTTCGTTGGCGGTAGTTAGTTAAGGTATGATGTCTGATTGTAGCAAGATTTTGGAAGATACGGACACCAAAAGCAAAGACGGCAGCATAATAAAGGTCAACTCCTAGGCGGTCACCCAAGTAAGCTAAAAGAGCTGCCAAAAGGGCATTAGTGAAAAAACCGGTAAGGAGAATAGTGCCATCAAAGGTATCTTCAAAAATAGCCTTAATGCCCCCGAAAACCGAGTCTAAGGAAGCGAGAACGGCAATCGACATATATTTAATATAAATGGGTGGTAATTGAAAAGAAATATTAGAGCCAAGAAAGGTGCCAATAATTAATCCTAAAATAGGTACCAGGAACCACATAAAATAAGTCCTCCTTTACTGAGGAATTGCATATTTAAATTGCAATTCGCCTTTATAGGCAGGAATAGTTAAGTTTTCTTTTTCGGCAAGGGCTACAGGATAGTGTGCTGTTTTTAAAAGATCCAATTGCCCTAAAGAAATACTTTCAACCATGAGTTTGGGGCTGCCGATAGCACAGACCTCAAAAGGTGGAGCAATACGAGTTGTATTAATCAGAATCAGATTGCCTACACAGCGAATTTCTGAAGTAGTAACCAGTCGTTGTCCATTTATGGAAATGGCTTCAGCACCGCCAATTTTTAACTCATTAACAAGATTAAGCAGATGTTCATAATGAATGATATATTTGTTAGGGTCATCATTAGGGGCGTTTAGGAGCCCTTCTTTGTTATCATCGAGAGTAATAATAATTCCTTTCCCGATAACAGGAGTTAAGCCGGCATTAATTTTAGCTTGAATTATTTCTTGTTGTAAGTCTTGTAGTTTACCTTTATTGTTTTGATTTTGAATTTCATTAAGCTGATTACGCATTGTTTCGATTTGGTTTTCTTGATTTTCTATTTCTTTTTCTAAGGCTTGAATTACATTAATTAAGTTAGCATTTTTTTGACTTACGGCATCATAATTTGTACTTTTCGTTTGCACTTTTAATTGAAAAGCGAGGAAGAAACCGGATATAATACAAACCACAGTAAGTGGTAGAACATATTTACGCATAATTTTTCTCCCCCTTTTTTTATCATGTGTTTTATTATAACATAAGATTATAATGAAAGGAGATTTTTAAAAGCATATTACTAGGCAAATAATAACATAAAAAAAATGAAAAAACCATCATAATAGTTTAATATATATTATTAGAGTAAGTATTTTACGATTAAAATTTTATTAAAGGAAACGGCTAAGGAATTGTCGAAATAATCTTTGTTAAAGCTTCTTTGTAAAAGGAGGAAGGTCCCTTGTGGAAGCAGGCTTTGGAAACACTTAATTTTATTAGCATTTTAGATATTCTTATTGTTGCTTTTGTGATTTACAAACTGATGATGATTATTAAGGGGACGCGGGCCGTTCAATTAATTAAAGGTCTGTTTGTTTTACTTTTGGCTTCATTAGTCAGTGAGACTTTTGGTTTTACAACTGTAGCTTGGATTTTAGACCAGTTTTCTAAAGTTTTAGTTATTGCTTTGCCCATAGTTTTTCAGCCGGAATTACGGCGGGCTTTAGAACGTTTGGGGCGTGGGAAATTTTTTGCGCGACCGATGTCTATGTTAAATGAAGAAACTTTAGCTAAAGTGGTGGAACAGCTTGTGCGTTCCGTTAAAATATTCTCGGAAAATAATATTGGGGCTTTGATTATGTTAGAACGTGAAATAGGTGTCAATGACTACATTGAGACGGGAACCAAAATTGATGGCCTTGTTTCCACAGAATTTATTGTCAATCTCTTTATCCCACGTAGTCCTCTTCATGATGGAGCGGTAATTATTAGGGGAGACAGAGTTGTGGCCGCTGGTTGTTTTTTACCTCTTTCCGAAAATCCTAATTTGAGTAAAGAATTAGGAACGAGACATCGTGCTGCTTTAGGGTTAACAGAACAATCTGATGCTATTGGAATTATTGTTTCTGAGGAGACAGGAACGATTTCTGTTGCCGAAGAAGGAAAGTTAACTCGTTATTTAGATGAAAATATGTTAAAAGATATTTTAAATAAGCGTCTTTTGACCAAACAGCAAAATTTAACGCCGTTATTTAATTGGAGGTCATAAAATATGGGAAAACTTTGGAATAAAGATTTTTTTTATAAGACGCTAGCTATTTTATTGGCAGTTTTGCTATGGTTATATGTTGTTAATCCGACTGCAGAAAAATTTTTTACAGTTCCGGTTAATTATTATAACTTAAAAGAGGGGTTAGTTGTTGTCAACAGTGCTAGAGAGGTTGATGTCAAGGTAAAGGGTACTTCTTCTGTAGTGGACTCTCTAAGTTCTAAAGAGATAAAAGCAAACGTTAACTTGGCCACCGCTAAATTAGGGGAGCAAAATTATTATGTGGAGACAGTTTTGCCTCTGGGGGCTGAGGCCATACAGATTAAACCCCCCAGTGTTAATGTGCAGATTGATATAATCAAAGAGAAGCAGTTGCCTATTCGTGTGATTACTCAAGGAGAGGTCGCGACGGGGTATTCTCATTTTGAACCGGTTTTAGAGCCTTCTACGGTTGTTGTTAGAGGCCCTAATCAGCTTTTGACAAGTTTGGATACAGCATTAATTACAGTTAATCTTGAGCAAGCCAAGGATAATCTTGTTTTAAATCCGCCGGTAACTTTACTAACTAAAAGTGGTAATGTTGTTTCTCATAAATTTGAGATTAGTCCCAAAAATATTCAGGTTTTTGTACCGATTACCGAGAATACGGATAATAAAACAGTTTCTATCAAACCAATTATTAATGGAGAGCCACAAGAAGGTTATCGTGTTTCCAGAGTAGTTTTTGATCCGGAAACAGTAAAAATAACGGGAAGTTATGAAAAATTAAGTCAAATTTATCAAGTGGAGACAGCTCCAATTGATATTACAGGAATTACAGAAAGTTATTCTACGCAAGTAGCTCTTGTTCCTCCGGAGGGGGTTAATCTTCTTTATCAGCCGGTGGTTAAGGTTTTGGTACAAATAGAAGCAATGGCAATTACGAAAAATCTTACGGATATTCCTGTAACCGTAGTTAATTTGGTGGAAGAAAATCAGGTTGTTTTAAAGCCTGATAAAGTACAGTTAACGGTTAAGGGCTCGCGGGAAGAAGTAGAAGCTTTAGAAAAAAGTGCCGTAAGAGCTTTTGTAGATGTAGCGGAATTAGAGTTAGGAACTCATAATTTAGAGGTTAAGGTAGAGCTTCCTAAAACTTTACAGTTAGTAAAAGTAGAACCAAATAAGGTTGAGGTTAAAATTGGTAAAAAAGGTACTGAGGAAGAAGATTGATTAAATTTCGAAAATTAGGAAGGGGTATTGGTATAAAATGGGTAAGCTTTTTGGAACAGATGGAGTAAGGGGAGTGGCTAATAGTGAATTAACTCCTGAATTAGCTTTTCGGTTAGGTCGAGCTGCCGGTGCTTTGTTGAAAAACACGCAAAAACGAACAGCGATGCTTTTAGGAACGGATACACGTATTTCCAGTTCGTTGCTAGAGGGAGCTTTAGCGGCAGGAGTTTGTTCAGCGGGAGTAGATATTTATGCAGCAGGAGTTATTCCTACTCCTGCGGTAGCTTATTTAACCAGAGAAATGAAAACTTGTGCTGGAGTAGTTATTTCGGCCTCTCATAATTCTTTTGAGGATAATGGAATTAAGTTTTTTAATGCCGATGGTTATAAATTACCTGATGAGATAGAGGAAAAAATTGAAACACTTGTTTCCCGAGGTACAGATAAATTACCGCGACCTACGGGAAGTGCAGTAGGGAGGATTATTCCTTTTCCTAATGCCTTGAATCGTTATGTCCAGTTTCTTAAGGAAAAGGTCGACACATCTTTTACAGGATTAAGGGTTGTTGTCGATTGCGCTCATGGAGCTGTTTGTGAGGTTGCTCCACGGGTATATCGAGAATTAGGCGCTCAAGTGATCAGTATTAATGACTTACCTACAGGGGTGAATATTAACAAAAACTGTGGTTCTACTCATTTAGAATCTTTACAAGAGGCAGTTTTAAAATACAATGCTAATTTAGGGATAGCTCATGATGGAGATGGTGATCGGGTTATTGCTGTTGATGAAAAAGGGCAAGAAGTAAATGGCGACCAAATTTTAGTGGTGTGTGGTCTGGCTTTACAAGCTAAAGGTCAGTTACGGGAGAAAGTAGTAGTTACGGTAATGAGTAATTTAGGTTTGAAAAAAGCTTTTAAGCAAGCCGGAATTCAGGTCTATGAAACAAAAGTTGGGGATCGCTATGTTTTGGAAAAAATGTTGGGAACAGGAGCTGTTTTAGGGGGAGAACAGTCTGGGCATATTATTTTTCTGGAGCAAAATACGACAGGAGATGGTATTTTAACAGCCCTTCATTTGCTTAGTATATTAAAAGAAACAAAACAGCCTTTAAGTGAATTAGTTAAACAAATGACTGTTTATCCGCAAGTTTTACTGAATGTGAAAGTGAAAAACAAGAAAGATTGGACTGAGAATAAAGCCATTAAACAGGCTATGTTAGAGGCGGAAAAAGCTTTAGGGCAAAAAGGACGTATTTTAGTACGACCTTCAGGTACAGAACCTTTATTACGGGTGATGGCTGAGGGTGAGGATAAGGCCCAATTGGAAGAAATAACGGAGCAGATAGGGAAGGTTATTGCCCAAGAACTAGGGTGAAAAAGGAAGTAGTTAAGGTTTTCCGTAGTGCTACCGGGGAGGTTAAAAAGATTTGTTATATGTAGGAACTGATATTATAGAAATAGGGCGAATTAGAAAGGTAGTAGAACGTCATCCCCAGTTTTGGGATAGAATTTTGACAGTAGCCGAAAAAGAATATTGTCAGGCACAGGGAAATCCTATTCAGTCATTAGCCGGTAGATTTGCGGCGAAAGAGGCTGTTTTAAAGTGTTTAGGTTTGGGCTTGTTTCGTTTATCTTGGCATGACTTACAAATTGAGTCTGACTATTTAGGTTGTCCGCTAGTAAAATTTAAAGCACCTTTAAACAGGATTTTAGCGGAAAAAAGAATTACCGGCGTTAGTTTAAGTATTTCCCACTGTCGTTCTTATGCGATGGCGGTGGCGATTGGAGAGGGTGGTTTGCTTGAGAATAATTACGGGAAGTGAAATGAAAAAGATAGACCTTTGGGCCCAAACAGAAAAGAAAATTCCTCCTTTACTCTTGATGGAAAATGCAGGGCGTTCTGTAGCTTTAGCTATTCAGAATCTTTATCGAGACAAAGAGAAGGGAAATTTTGTTTTTTTAGTGGGGAAAGGAAGTAATGGTGGAGATGCTCTGGTGGCTGCCCGTCATCTTTATCAGCAGGGAGCTGACATTAAGGTCTTTTTTCTTTTTCCGGCAGACGATTGGCAAGGTCTTGTACGCAAAAACTGGGAACTTTTAGAAGATTTAGGTGTAAAGGGACATTATTTAGCGGATGAACATAGTTTTTATTTATTTAAATTATGTTTGAGTAATTGTACACTGCTCGTAGATGGAATTTTGGGGACAGGCTTACGGAAACAGTTACCGCAAAATGTAGTTGAGGTAATTGAATTAGTTAATAATTGTTCTTGTCCGGTTTTAGCTATCGATGTACCTACAGGGGTGGATGCTGATAATGGTCAAGTGAGCGGAAAGTGTATTAAGGCTCAGTATACGGTTACTTTTGCTTGGGCGAAGCGAGGGTTGGTTCTTTATCCGGCGAAAAAGTATGTGGGAGAGTTGTTGGTTGCCGATATTTCTCTACCTAAAGAAGGATTAAATCTTGTAGATAGTATCCAGCACTATGTAGATAAGGAACTGGTTCAAAGTTTTTTACCACCGCGTGATGAAGCAGGATATAAGAATACTTTTGGTCATGTTTTAGTAATTGCCGGGGCGCCGGGAATGATGGGGGCTGCTTATTTAGCCAGTAAAGCTGTTTTGCGTTCCGGGGCAGGTATGGTTACGGCTTGTGTGCCACAGTCTTTAGCCAATGTTTTTGACTTAGCCTTACCGGAAGCCATTACTAAAGGGCTTGAGGAAACGGAAAAGGGAACACTTTCAGTTTTAAGTTGGTCTGTAATTAAAGAGATTTTAGCGGGAAAAAAGGCTCTTGTTTTTGGACCGGGCTTAGGTACGGAGGAGCAAATCAAGCAATTATTACAGAAGGTTTTTGAGGTAGACCTTCCACTCGTTTTAGATGCCGATGGGTTGAATGTTTTAGCTAAGAAACCGAATGTTTTACAAAAAGCACGAGGTTCTCTTGTCTTAACTCCCCATCCCGGAGAAATGGCAAGATTATTAGGAACCACAGTAACGCTGGTGCAAAAAAATCGTGTGGAGATAGCTTTACAGGCTGCGGAAAAATTTAAGGCTGTTGTTGTTTTAAAAGGGGCGGTAACCGTAATTGCCACTCCCGAAAAAGAAGTGTTTATTAATTCTACAGGGTGTTCGGCTTTAGCTACAGCAGGAGCCGGAGATGTTTTGGCCGGGGCGATCGGCGGTCTGTTGGCGCAAGGTTTATCTCCTAAGCAAGCTGCGGTATTAGGAGTTTATCTTCATGGGTTAGCCGGAGAAATGTTAGCAGAGGAAAAAGGGGCACGTGGTGTGTTGGCCGGAGATGTGGTGGAAGCGTTGCCACTGGCCTTGAAAGAATTGGAGATGTAAAAGCAGATGGAAAATATATATTTAAGCGATTTATGCTCATTTCTGAAGATAAAATTTAATTTTGCGAACGACATTCAGATTAATAATATCAGCACGGATACGAGAAAGATTCAGGTCGGAGATGTATTCTTGGCGCTGATCGGCGAAAAGCATGACGGGCACGATTATATTCAAGTTGCTATTGATAAGGGTGCATCTGCACTTATTGTGTGTGACAAATATGTGGGTGAATGGGAAATTCCGGTGCTCAAAGTTCCGGATACCTTAAAGGCACTTGCCCAGCTTGCGACTTATTATCGTAAAAAGCTTAATATCAAGATTATCGCTGTGACGGGAAGTAGCGGCAAAACAACAACCAAAAATATGATTGCGAAGTTACTTTCAGCGAGATATCAGGTTGTTTCGACCTATAAGAATTTTAATAACCAAATAGGATTGCCGCTGTCGATTTTTGAGTTGACCTCCGAGCATGAGGTTGCGGTTTTGGAGTTGGGCATGAATCATTTGGGTGAAATAGCCGAGCTGTCGAAAATCGCGAGTCCCGATATAGCGGTCATCACGAACGTTGGCTCTGCCCATATCGGTAATCTAGGTTCGCTTGAAAATGTACGGAAAGCCAAGCTGGAGATTATTGAAGGTTTGGATCCGCAAAAGGGCTTATTGATCTTAAATAGTGATGACCAACGTTTGTCTAGTGCTGAAAATATCCCGTATGCCCATGTGCTTTTTGCCGGAACGGATGCGGCAAAACAAAATTATGTTTATGCGGACTCCATGGAAACATTGCCTGATGGCTTAAGCTTTGATTTAGTCAATGACGGTGTAAGAACAAAGATTTTTATACCGATACGTGGAAATCACAACATCAATAATGCCTTGCTGGCCATTACGTGTGCTTTGCAGATGGGGATATCTGTTAAAGAGATTAGAGATATCTTTCGTTATTTTGTTAATGATAATTTACGTAATGAGGAATATATATTCAAAGGTATTACAATGATCAAAGATTACTATAATGCTAATCCCGATTCGATGCAGGCAGCATTAGCAACGTTGCAATCCTACGGAAATGCCGGCAAAAAAATTGCGATATTGGGAGAAATGAATGAATTGGGCAGATTTTCGTCTGCCGAACACCGGCGTTTGGGTGAATTGTGCCGTGAGATGACAGATGTGGTCTTTTTTGTCGGTGATAGTTATCAGGATTTTGCCAAGGGCTACGGCGAAAGCCGCCATGCATTCAAAACCAAGGAAGAATTGTGTGTTTATCTTAAGGAATATATTATTTCCGCAAATATTGGCGAGAAAGATGTCATCCTCATTAAAGGGTCAAGAAGTATGAAAATGGAAGAGGTTTTTGCACACCTTAAAAAATACCTCGACATGGATTACAGCGAAGACAGCTTTAAATATTTGCCGTCAACTGCGGTGAAGCTACATGTAGATGTAAGTGCAATGCAAAATAACATTAGAAAAATCCAAAATGCTGTGTCTGAGAATGTGGAAATAATGCCGATTATCAAGGCCAATGCGTACAGCTGCGGAACAGATATCGTTGTAAACACGTTTCATTTCTGTAATTATTTAGCGGTAGCAGATGTTAAAGAAGCGGTTATTTTAAAAAGAATTTTTCCCGAAAAAAAGATCATGATCCTGTATCAACCGGATCTTTTAGATATTCCGGCAATTGTGGAAAATAATTTTATTGTGGGGATCGGATATTATGAATTTGCCGAAAAATTAAATGAATGTGCATCAACTGATCAAAAGATGCGAATTCATATTGAGATTGATACCGGCGCCGGGAGACTGGGCATAAATCCGGCATGTGCCCGGGAGATTGCGGGGAAGGTTAAAAGACTCGAAAACATTGTTGTGGAAGGTTTGTATATGCATTATGTATGTGCGGACAGCACTAATCAGGACGATCTCGAGTATACGGAAATGCAGACTAAAAAATTTATCGAAGCTGTTCATAATTTTGAGGATGTCTATGGTCAAGTGAGGTTTAAACATGCTAGTAGCAGTGCACCTATTTTCACGCAAAAACAAGCCCATTTTAATATGGTGCGCCCGGGGTATATGATTTATGGGTACTATTCTTCTGAAGCCTTGAAACAGAAAATAACATTATCACCGGCTCTGCAGCTTTCTACTAAGATTCTGCAAATAAAAACTGTTCCTCCGGGTACGTTCATTAGTTATGGACGTACATTTGTGACGAAAAGAGAAAGCGTCATTGCTACTGTAGCGGTTGGCTATGCTGATGGGTTAAGCAGACTTATGTCCAACAGGGGATTTTTTGTGGTGAACGGTCAAAGAGCCCTGATTGTCGGAAAAATGTGTATGGATTTAACGATGCTTGATATTACCGACATCATTGGCAAGGTAAATGTTGGTGATGAAGTTTATATTTTTGATAATAATAATGTAACGTTAGATGATGTTGCGACCTGGTCCGACACTATAGGATATGAAGTTTTGACACGTATAGAGGATAAGGTTGAACGTATTGAAAAAGTGTAGTTCTGTTTACAGGTAATAATTTTTGGTATAAAATTACTTTTGGTTGATATTGACTAAAGTGGCGCATAATATATATAATAAAGCATACGAGAAGGGGAATGGTTTTTTTATTTTTCAAAGGGGTGGTTGTTTGTGGCAGATAGTAAGCGCATCACGGTTAGTTTACCTGTTTCGTTGTTAGAAGAAGTTGATTTATTAACAAATTTGGAAAATAAAGGTCGTAGTGAATTGATTAGAGAGGCAATGCGCTTCTATCTAGAGGAAAAAAGGAAGATGCATTTAAGAGAAGAAATGCGTAGTGGCTATCAGGAAATGGCTTGCTTAAAT
Organism: Clostridia bacterium; assembly: GCA_012842035.1. Lineage (GTDB taxonomy): Bacteria > Bacillota > Peptococcia > DRI-13 > DTU073 > DUTS01. The sequence continues at coordinate 15,489 of DUTO01000145.1, forward strand.
TTAGCTTTAGTTGAGGAGTTTAGTTTATGTGAAGAGGAGGCACATTTACTTACTGAACGAAAAATAATGGAGTGTTGCCCATGAATATAAAAAGAGGCGATATTTTTTATGCGGAATTAAATCCTGTTGTAGGGTCGGAACAAGGGGGAACACGACCTGTCTTGATTGTGCAAAATGATATTGGTAATGAGTATAGCCCTACAACGATTATCGCGGCGATAACTAGTCAACTAGATAAAGCCAAGCTTCCTACTCATGTGGAACTGGCGAAGGAATTCTGTGGGTTGGAAAAAAACTCTGTAGTTTTATTAGAGCAGATTAGGACGATTGATAAACGACGTTTGAAAGAAAAAGTTTCTTCTTTGGAAGCAGGGTTGATGCGCAAAGTAAACGAAGCTTTAGAAATAAGCTTAGGTTTACTGGAACTTTAAGGGGTAAAAGTAGCATAGATACATAAATAGACCACTACTGGTCTATTTTTTTTCGGAATGGGTAATAAAGAGTAGAGAATAATAATAGGGCAAGGGAGGGGAAAATGTGGCTTGCTTTATCGGGATAACTTGTGGTTGGGAGGAAGAAAAGACTTGGCATAAACTCCATGATGAGTATGTTTGTGCTGTAAAAGAGGCCGGTGGTGTTCCTTTTTTGTTGCCTAGTCTTGCTTCTAAGGAGTTAGTTGCTGTATATTATAACCAGTTGGATGGTTTTATTTTTTCCGGGGGTAGTGACCTTGACCCTCATTATTTTGGCGAAGAGCCTCAGGAAGGATTAGCTGAAATAACGCCACGGCGTGATGCTTTTGAAATGGCTTTAGCTCGCTTAGCTTTAGCGGGGGAAAAGCCGGTTTTGGGTATTTGTCGAGGGCTGCAGCTTTTAAATGTGGCGGCCGGAGGTACTCTTTATCAAGATTTAAAAGGGGTGACTAGGCAGAAACATAAGCAGCGAGCACCTCGTTGGTATCCGACTCATAGAGTGCAGGTACAGCCGGATAGCGAGTTGTTTAAATTGGTTCAGCAAGAATCTTTTTCGGTGAATAGTTTTCATCATCAAGGGATTCGTGAATTAGGGCAAGGTTTTCAAGCTGTAGCCTGGAGTAAAGATGGTTTAATTGAAGCCCTTGAGTCTTCAGCTAAAGGGAAAAAAATGATTGCTGTACAGTGGCATCCTGAATGTACTTGGGGAAAAGATAGAATTTCTTTTTCTTTATTTAAAAATTTAGTAGAGTGTGCTGCAGGTAGAGGAGGATAAAATGGTGAAAACGGTAAAAATGGCAGAAGTAACGCGCGGTGATTTAGTAGAAAGTATTCATCGGGGAGCGGTTGTTGTCGTAGATAATAAGGGGGAAACTATTGCGGCGGCGGGAGACCCCGGTTATCTTACTTATTTTCGTTCTGCGGCTAAGCCTCTGCAAGCTTTACCCGTTGTAGAAAGCGGAGCGGCTGTGCATTTTGGTCTTGATTTAAAGGAAATTGCTTTGTTGACCGGGTCACATAGTGGGGAAGCGGAACATGGGGCTACTACTTTGACAATCTTGCAAAAAATTGGTTTAGGTCCGGAACATTTACAGTGTGGAACCCATTTCCCTTTGGATCAGTCTAGTCGTGAAGTTTTGTTAGCCAAGGGACTCGAGCCGACAACTTTGCATTGTACTTGTTCGGGTAAACATGCGGGAATGTTGACTTTAGCGCGCTATCGAGGTTTATCCTTAGATGACTATTACTGTTTAGAGCATCCGGTACAACAAGAAATGTTACAAACGGTAGCCGAGATGGCCGGGATAGCGCGTGAGCAAATTGCGGTAGGGATAGATGGTTGTGGAGTTCCTGTTTTTGCGTTACCTCTAGAGAAAATGGCCTATGCTTATGCTCGTTTAGCAGCACCGGAAGAGTTGGGTAAGAAAAGGAAAGAGGCTTGTTTGTTGATTGAAGAAGCAATGACCACCTATCCATTGATGGTGGGTGGTACGAACCGTTTTGATACTGTTTTATTGCAAGTTATGGGAAATAAATTAATTGCTAAATTCGGAGCAGAAGCAGTTTATTGTGTCGGTGTACCGAGCAAAGGCTGGGGTATGGCCTTGAAGATTGAAGATGGTAATGAGAGAGCATTAGCTTCTGTAGTTCTTTCTGTTTTAGAGCAGTTAGGGCTTTTAACAGAGGAGGAAAAAGAAAAAATGGCCAGTTATAAGAAACAAAAGTTAGCAAACAAGCGGGGCGAAATAATTGGTGAGATTAGAGCAGTTGTTTCTTTAAGAAAAATTGGCTAAAGGAGATTTAAAAGGGTGCAGAAAATAAATTTTACAAAAAGATTAGCACAGGAATTTAAGTGGTCACTTCAAGGTACAACACAGGCGGTACAATTATTGGAGGAAGGAAATACAATTCCTTTTATTGCCCGCTATCGTAAAGAAGCTACCAGGGAGATGGATGAAGAGACGTTACGTCGTTTAGCGGAGAGGTTAGAGTATTTGCAAAATTTAGCCCAACGTCAAGAAGAAGTAATCCGTTTAATCGGTGAGCAAGGTAAATTAACCGAAGAGCTGGTAAAAAATATACATAAAGCGGAGACAAGGCAAGAGGTAGAAGATTTATATCGTCCCTTTCGTCCTAAACGACGTACAAGAGCTAGTATGGCTAGGGAAAAGGGGCTGGAGCCTTTAGCTAGGTTAATCGCTGATCAAACTTTGACTAGGGGGGACTTGGTTTCTTTGGCTACAGAGTATCTTAATTCTGGTTTAGAGGTAAATTCTGTGGAGGAGGCTTTAGCTGGAGCGAGAGATATTCTGGCAGAGGAGATAGCTGTGGACCCTGTTTTGCGAGGACTAGCGCGAAAAATGTTTTATAAACAAGGGATGCTGGTTACGAAGTCTTTAGTTAAAGAAGCAGAAATCAAGTTAACTCCTTATGCCATGTATGCTGAGTATCAAGAAGCGATATGCAAGATTCCGCCCCATCGTATATTAGCCATTAATCGTGGGGAAAAGGAAGAAGTGCTTCAAGTTAAAATTACCGTGCCGGAAGCAGAAATTATTACCGGACTAGTGCAGTCTGTACTTACTAATCCGGCCAGTATTGGTGCTCAGGAGTTTAAGGAAGCGGTGAAGGATGGAGCATGTCGTTTGCTTTTTCCCAGTTTGGAAAGGGAAATACGGAAAGCTCTGACGGAAAAAGGAGAGGAACAGGCGATTTTGGTTTTTGCGCAGAATTTAAGAAGTTTGCTTTTACAACCTCCGGTAAAGGGGCAGGTTGTTTTAGGTATTGACCCGGGTTTTCGGACGGGATGTAAATTAGCGGTAGTCAATGAGATAGGAAAGCTTTGGGAAGTTGGGGTTATTTATCCTCATCCCCCGCAGAAACAGGGAGAGAAAGCAGCGGAAAAATTACAGCACTTGATCGAGAAATGGCAGGTTACGGCAATTGCCATCGGGAATGGCACCGCTTCTCGGGAAACGGAAGTTTTTATAGCTACTTTTCTTAAAGAAGAGAGCTTAAACTTAAAGTATACGATTGTCAGTGAAGCCGGAGCTTCAGTTTATTCTGCTTCTCAATTAGCGCGGGAGGAGTTCCCGAACCTTGATTTATCGTATCGGAGTGGTGTTTCTATTGCCCGGAGAGTACAAGACCCTTTGGCGGAGCTGGTAAAGATTACTCCTCAGTCTATTGGGGTGGGACAGTATCAGCATGACGTTAATATTAAAAAACTTAGTCAGGCTTTGGAAGGGGTAGTTGAATCTTGTGTTAATACGGTGGGGGTGGAATTAAATACAGCCTCTCCGGCATTATTACAGTATGTAGCAGGGTTAAGTCCATCTGTAGCCGGAGCTATTGTGGAAAGGCGAGAAAATAAAGGCAAATATAGGTTGCGTAAAGAATTGTTGACTGTACCGCGTTTGGGAGAACGTACTTTTCAGCAGTGTTCTGGTTTTTTGCGGATTGCCGAGGGAGATAATCCTTTAGAAAATACGCCCGTTCATCCCGAGTCTTATCAGTTGGCGGAGCAAATTTTGGCTTTGGTGGGTTATAAGGTGGAAGACCTTTCCGAAAAAGAAAAGGACATCCGTATAGCTTTAGGGAATTTAGATATAAAAGAAACTGCCCCAAAAATAGGAGCGGGAATTCCTACGGTCAGAGATATTATAGAAGCTTTACAAAGACCGGGTCGTGACCCGCGGGAAGACTTGCCACCTGTTCTTTTTCGACAGGACGTACTTTCTTTAGGGGACCTTACGGAAGGGATGGTTTTGACGGGGGTAGTTAGGAATGTTGTTGATTTTGGGGCTTTTGTCGATATTGGGGTGGAGCAAGATGGGCTTGTTCATTTATCTCAGTTAAGTGATAAATATATTAAACATCCTTTAGAGGTAATAACAGTAGGGGATGTGGTTAAGGTAAAGGTTTTACAAGTAGATCTGGCGAGAGGTAGGATTAGCTTAACCATGAAAAATGTGGAGTAAGATAATTAGTTGTGCTATGATGAGAACCGGAAAGCTAAGGTAAGGAGGAGGGAAAAATGAATAAAACGGCATTAATTAATGGTCATATTTATACAATGGCCGGTTCGGTATTGGAAAAAGGAACTTTACTTTGGGAAAAGGGGAAAATAACAGCGGTGGGGGAAAAGGAAACTTTACCTCCAGATGCTGAAGTAATAGATTTACAAGGCAAAACCGTTGTTCCCGGTTTTGTTGATGCTCATACTCATCTTGGTATTTTGGAAGAAATATATCAGGAGGAAGGTGATGATTTAAATGAATTTACGGAACCGCTTACTCCTGAGATGCGGGCACTTGATGCCGTAAATCCTTTAGATATAGCTTTTCGGGATGCAGTTTGTGGAGGCATTACGACAGTAATGACGGGTCCCGGTAGTGCTAATGTTTTAGGGGGCACGAACTTGGTGCTGAAAACGGCCGGTAATAGTCTGGAGAAAATGGTTTTATTGCCTCAGTCCGGGCTAAAAACGGCTTTTGGGGAAAATCCGAAACGAGTGTTTAGTGAACAAAAAAAAATACCCTGTACGCGGATGGGGGTAGCTGCTCTTTTACGTCAAGCTTTAATTGATGCCCAGAATTATATGGCTAAAGCAGAAAAAGTAGCTTCTTCCGGGGATGTTTTTGAACGGGACTTGGGGATGGAAAATTTAGTGTTAGTCTTAGAGAAAAAAATTCCTTTGAATGTTCATGCTCATCGGGCCGATGATATTCTTACGGCAATACGTATTGTGGATGAGTTTAGGTTGGAGATGATTTTATCACATGGTACAGAAGCACAAAAAATTATTCCTGAGTTGCAAAAAAGAAATATTCCTGTGGTTGTGGGGCCTACTCTTTCGAGTAGAGCAAAAGTAGAAATGGCCGAAATTACTTGGCAGACAGCCGTGCGTTTAAATGAAGCGGAAATTTTAGTGGCCTTAACGACAGACCATTCTGTAGTTCCGATACAATATCTTCCGCTTTGTGCTGCTTTGGCGGTAAGACACGGTATGCCAGAAGAAGAGGCCTTGCGGGCGATTACGATTAATCCGGCGCGAATTTTGAAACTTGAACATAGAATTGGTAGTTTAGAAGTAGGTAAAGATGCAGATATAGTGGTAATGTCGGGGCATCCGTTAGATTGGCGTTCTTATGTGGAAAGGGTTTATATAAATGGGAAAATAGTTTATGATAAACTATAAATAAAGAGAATGTATAGGATAGGAAGTGTGGATGGATTTTGTATAGTTATCAATCTTTTTCTCCTGAAGAAACGTTAGCTTTAGCTAAAAAGTTAGGTGCTAAATTACAGGGCGGAGAAATCTTGGTTTTAGAAGGTGATTTAGGAGCGGGTAAAACGCATTTTGTGAAAGGTTTGGCAGAGGGACTGGGGGTTAAAGAATCTGTGACAAGCCCTACTTTTACTCTTCTCCATCTTTATGAAGGCAGATTGCCGTTAGCTCATTTTGATGTTTATCGTTTGTCTTCTTCTGAGGCTTTTGAAGAACTTGGTTATGAAGAGTATTTTTCAGATTCTGGAGTGACGGCAATTGAATGGGGTGATTTAATTAGCCCTTATTTGCCTTCTGAATATTTACAGATAAAGATTACACATTTGTATCAAGAAGAGTTAGGAGAGGGGCGTTTAATCACCTTTTCTCCACATGGTGAATTAATACAAGCTTTGATAAAGGAGTTGGCAATTGATGCTTGTTTTAGGAATTGAAAGTTCGTCTCCCATTGCTTCAGTAGCTTTAGTCTCTGCACAGAAATTATGGGGTGAAATGACTTTAAATATAGGTTTAACTCATTCCGAACAATTATTACCTTTAATTGATGACCTTTTACAACAAACGAAGGTTAACCTTGTTGATTTAGAGGGAATTGCTGTTTCCGGTGGCCCCGGTTCTTTTACGGGGTTAAGAATAGGGATGGCTACGGCCAAAGGATTAGCCCAGGGGTTAAAGTTACCGTTGGTAAGCATTCCTACTTTATTAGCTTTAGCTTTTCCGCAGACAGGATATTTTGGTTTAGTTTCTGCGGTGATGAATGCGCGGAGAAATGAAGTATATACAGCTTTATTTAGATTTTCAGGTAATGACTATGAACAGTTAGAGCCTTATCAAGCCATTCACCCTCAATTGTGGGCAGAAAAGCTTGTGGCTTATCAAGAAACTGTTTTGCTTACTGGTGATGGAGTTTCTGGTTATAAAGATATTTGGCGGGCAGCTTTGGGAGATAAAGTAGTTTCCCCACCACCGTTTTTGCAGATAGCCAGAGGAGCAAGTGTGGCTTGGTTGGGGCAACAAAGGTTGTGCAAAGGAGATGCGGATGACCTTTTCACTTTAAAACCGATGTATATTCGTTCTTCTGAGGCGGAGCGAAAATTAGCTAGGCGCTAAATAGATAAAGGGGAGTATGGTGGAAATGACATACCTTTTGCGAGCGATGAAAGAGGAGGATATCTCTCAGGTTGTGGAGATTGAGAAGCAGTCTTTTTCCAGCCCTTGGTCCGCTTATGCTTTTAAATGTGAATTAGCTGATAATGACTTTGCTTATTATCTGGTTGTAACCACAGCAGAAAATTTAGAACAGGTCTTGGGTTATGGGGGAATATGGGTAATTATCGATGAAGCCCATATTACTAATATTGCTATTGCGCCAGAGTATCGAGGCAAAAATTTAGGAGAGTTATTGTTGAAAGGACTAGAGGTTATAGCTATCGAAAATGGTGCAGTACGGATGACTTTAGAAGTGAGAGTTTCTAATGAAAAAGCTAAGGCTCTTTATAGCAGGAGGGGGTTTGTGCCTGCAGGAATTCGCCCTCATTATTATGTGGATGGCAATGAAGATGCTTTAATTATGTGGAAGGAATTTTTTTAAATAAATTCAGGAGTATTGAATAGTAAGTGAGGTAATCAATGTTGGGACAAAAGAAAGAAATAATCATGGCGGTAGAAACAAGTTGTGATGAGACAGCAGTAGCTATATTAGCTGAAGGAGAAAAACTGTTATCCAACTTAGTAGCTTCACAAATAAAAGTACATCAGCAATTTGGTGGAGTAGTTCCTGAAATCGCTTCACGGAAGCATTTGGAGCAGATTAATCGTTTAATTAGTTTAGCTTTAGAAGAAGCCAGGCTTACTTTTACAGAGTTATCAGCTTTGGCCGTAACATATGGACCGGGCTTGGTGGGTGCTTTGTTAGTGGGAGTAAGTACGGTTAAAGCGTTAGCCTATAGCCTTCAGCTTCCTTTGCTGGGAATTAACCATTTAGAGGGTCATCTTTATGCAAATTGGCTTGTGCATAAAGATATGGAGTTCCCTTTAGTTGGTTTGATTGTTTCCGGGGGGCATACCGCGTTAATAGAAATGAGAGGACATGGTGAATATCTACTTTTAGGGCAAACACAAGATGATGCGGCCGGTGAAGCTTATGACAAAGTGGCTCGGGCGATGGGCTTAGGCTATCCGGGGGGGCCATTATTGGATGCTTTAGCGCGCGAAGGTGACGGGAAAGCTCTTGATTTGCCCCGGGCTTGGTTAGGGGAAGATAATTATGATTTTAGTTTTAGTGGTTTAAAGACAGCTGTGCTTAATTATTTAAATAGAGCTGTCCTGAAAGGAGAAAAAATTAATCAAGCTGACTTAGCGGCCAGTTTTCAGGCTAGTGTAGTTGAGGTTTTAGTAGAAAAAACAGTTCGTGTTGCGCAAAAGAAAGGGTTAAAATCTGTATTAATGGCCGGAGGAGTATCGGCTAATAGTTTTTTACGGGAAGAAATGGAAAAAAGATGTCAAACCGAAGGTTTAAAATTGTATTACCCACCTGTAGAATTTTGTACAGATAATGCGGCGATGATTGCTTGTGCCGCTCATTATCATTATTTAAAAGGTGAATATGCCGACTGGGATTTGAATGCCGTACCTCAGTTAAGACTATATTAATTTTTATTTTTTTAGTATAATTGGAGCAAATATAATTTTTGCTAATTTGGGGGAAGATTATTTAAGCAAAGAGGAGTTGGTTTAAGATTGGACCCTGATAGTAGTTACCAATTGTTATGTGTAGTGTTTTTTGTGTTACTGGCGTCATTTTTGATGATGGGCAAAACTGCTTTAAAGTCATTAAATAAGAAAAAATATCAACTGGTGAATAGTGAGGAGAAGAATCCGAAAGTTCTTTTAGCAAATAAAATTATGGAAGAGCATCCGGATCTTTTTGTGGCTCTTTGCCTTGCTATTTTAACGTGTTGGTTTGTTGTGGCCAGCTTAGGAACAGTGGTGTTGACTAAGTATTGGGGGGAAAGCTGGGGAGTCTTTTGTTCTTTAGTGGTCTTAATGGCTATGTTTATGGTGATTGGTAAAATTATTCCTGAGGTTTTGGGTCAAAAGTATGCTACGCAAATTAGCTCATTTATTAGAGTGATACTGCTATTTAGGTATCTGTTTTATCCTTTGACGAAGTCTTGGGTTGCCCTGAAACAGTTCGCTCAAAAGTTAATGGGCATAGAGAAAAGTTTGGCAGAAGAACGTAAATTTACTGAAGAAGAAATTATTAATATGGTGGCTTCGGGATTAGTACTTCCTGGCCAAAATGAAGGCATGATTAATCAAGTGGAGAAAACAATGTTACACGGGGTGATTGAGTTTGCAGATATTGTAGTTAAAGAAGTCATGACTCCTCGCCCTGATATTATTGCCGTAGATAAAAATGTTTCTTATGAAGACTTGCTTAAGGTAATTAAGGAAAAACAATTTTCACGCTTACCTGTTTATGAAGAGACTGTTGATAATATTTTAGGAGTTATGCATATTAAGGATTTAATTCTTCTTTTACCGGAGCAAAAAGAAGCTTTTTGTCTGGGAAAATATATTCGGCAGACTATTTTTGTCCCGGAAACCAAAAAAATTTCAGAATTATTTATGGTCATGAAGAAAGAAAAAATTCATTTAGTTATTGTTTTAGATGAATATGGTAGTACGGCTGGTATTGTTACATTAGAGGATCTTATTGAAGAAATCATGGGTGATATACAAGATGAGCATGACCGTGAAGAGCCGTTATTGCAACGTATTGATGACGATACAGTAGAGATTAAGGCGAGTATGAGGGTTGAAGACCTTAACGAGATTTTAGGTTTAAGCTTGAATTGTGAAGAAGCGGATACAGTTGGGGGATTGATTTTTGCAATTTTAGATCGTATTCCGGTAGAAGGTGATAAGCTGGAAATGGGGAATTTGGAATTGTTAGTTTGGGAAATGGAAGGTCATCGCATTGAGAAAGTGCATCTTCGTCAAATAAGCTAAATTTTAGGGCAAAAAGAAAGTTGTGGATGAAAAAACTGTGGATAATGTGAGTAACTCTGTGAATAATTGCGAAATAAGGTTTTAGGGTGTGGATAAAAAACTGGATAAAAACAGAGCTTGATTTGTGGGTAGTGTGGATAATTGTAGATAATAACTAAGCAGGGGGTTGTTAAATATTTCAGAATAGATTATAATTGTCTTATATAATGATACATAATTAAAGAAGGGAAGGGAGAAACAATGGAATCAAAGGATGGCTTGAATAAAGTGTTAAATGGAGAAAGTGGAAAAAGGGAAGTGGAAAGTGGTGAATTGACTAAAGTAAGTCGCAGAGACAAGATAGGTAGAAGAGGTAGAAGAGTGTGGGAATTCAGAATAAGAGATAGAAGAGACCGAAGAAAGGAAAGAAGAGCCCAAGCAGCAAAAGCTGATGAGTTGGGGCAAGAAGCATTAGAGGGTAAATTGAAAGGTTCTGTAAATAAAGAGCAATTAATGGAAAGAATTAAGCGGAGTGATAGTCGAGGAGTTTTTTCAGATCTGGAATTAAATGAACTGGCTGAATTTGAGGATAGTTGTTTTCAACATTTTGATTCAGAAATTACTGAGCAGAAAGATAATAAAAGAAGAGCATTGGGGGAGCGTCTGGATGAAGTTGATGCCGGAAAAACTCCGTCTCGTTTAAAAGATGAAAAAGATATAGATTTAATGCGTTAATTTTAAAAAGAGAAGGAGGGGAAACACTATGAAATTTGAAGATTCTCGGCAGAATTTCAAAAAAAAGGCCGAAGAAACATTAGAGAAAAACGGGTATGTGGGTATAAGTGAAAAAGGTTCAGAAGGAACGCGTAGAATAATGGGGACAAATGAGGTCATAGAAAAAGGAGAGACAGTTCCTCCTTTAGCCGAGACTTTGGCTAAGGTTCAGTCTAGGCAAACAAGAAGGATAAAAATAAATAGATTAGAAATGAAAAAAATCAGGGCGCAAAGAGCAAAATCGAGAAAAGTAGTACGGGGTATGTTTAAACAACCAAAGAAGGTAAAGTTGAGCCGGCGGAGGCTGCAAAGACCGCGCAGTAATTGGGGAAGGCAAAAAAGAGCAAGACAAGAGGTGACCCCAAGTAAACCTGTAATTACCCGGGAACAACATAGAGCAGATTCGGACGCCATTGTCTATGGCAATTTAGGGAAAAAGACCAAAAGGTCACTTAAAGATTTTGAAAAAGCAGCACAGGAGAATTATCTCAAGGAAAAAGCACAGGAGTTTTCCGATACAGAAGTATATGTTAAAAAAAACAAATCAAAACAGTCAAAGAAGCGAGATAGTCATGAAAGAGGATAAGGAGCATCTTTCATCTTTTCAAAAGAAAAAGCTTAAAAAATTATTTTTAGAGAAGGGCTGTATTATGAAAAAATGCAGCCCTTTTATACGATAAGTACTTTCCCCATTTGCATTTTTGGTAAACATGGAGAATTTTTTAAATATATGTTATAATTGTGGTAAAGCAAAGCTAATTGATTAAGAATTAGTGGTGGGAGGAGGTTGAGGTAAAATGGGTTTAAAGGATGAAGCAAAAGAGGTAGTTGATAATAGTAAACAAGTAGAAATAGAAGAACAAACTAAGCCCGGAATAATAGCAGAACTTATGGCTAAAGTGAATGATGCACTAGTAAATTGGGTTGATCGTAAAATGGCAGAAAAGCAAAAAGAACTTTGGAATATAGATAAACAAAATATAACAGCTGGAATGAAGAATTTTGGAGATAAGGAAGCAGAAACACAAAAGGAATCAGACAAGTCTGCAAAAGAAGCAGAGAAGTCGAAAGAAGCAGAGAAGACAGAGGAAGCAGAAACGCTAAAGGGAATAGAGAAGATAAAGAAAAAGTTTTTGGAACTAGATGCCAAAATGTTTAAAATAAAAGAAGAGTCGTTAGCCAATTGGAATAATTGGCGTGAACGTGCTTTATTAAAGAAAATAGATTTAGCTATTCGCGAAGAAAGTCGTGCTCCTAATTATTTTAATTTAAGTGTTAGTCGTCATGCTGCCGCCGGAAGTTTTTTCCTAGAGGAAAGAGCCATAAATAATGCCTTTACGAAGTATAGAAATCAATTAGAGGAATATTTTAGTAAAGAGGAAATTTATCAATTAAAATTAAAATTTCAAGAACGTGCCCGACTTATGGATGAACTGAGACAGGAAGGTTTGAATTTCAGAGTTGGAAAAATAAATAGATTAAAAACACTGGAAACCTATTTTGGTGTTAAATCTGCAGAAAGTATGCGTTTCTTTGATTTTTTAGAAATTGAATTAAAGGCTAAGCAAAGGGTTAGAGGCTTAGATAAAAGAATAGCTAATGAGCATAGGCTTGAAATTTCAGAGGATACGGTCAGGATAGGAACCGGAATACATAAAGAGAGGCAAGCCAGTCTCCAACAATTTTGGACTAGAGCAGTTTTAAATGAGAAGGTGACTAAACCAAATTGGGAGGATAATGCTTATAGTGAAATGCTAAGGGATCCGAATTTGCCACCGGAGCAAAGTACTCTTGAGCAATTTGGGGATGATGTAGCTCGTGATAAGAAGGAGAATGATTCAAGGTCACAGGTAAATGAAGCAGTACGTTAAATTTACTTTTGTCTTTTATTTTATTCCCCCGGTTGAAAAAAGAAAAAGGAGGTAAGGGAATTGGGTTTACATGGTAGAGGAAGCTTGTTTGGAGATAAGCGTGACAACAGAAAAGAGTATAAGAGTATGGAATTATATGGTGGTCAGAAAGAGCCCTTTAGCAATAAAACAGGAGTATTTGATTGTGGGGATGAATTGTTCGGTAATTTAGGAATATTTGATAGGGTGAATGCGTGGCGCAAAACTAAACGTAAACAAAAACTGGAGAAGGTTCTTGAGGAGATAATTGATAAGGTTAATACTATTCCACGAGGCTTTGGCTCCTTACCGCAAAATAGAAATATTTCTCTGAATGGTTATTTTAATTATAAACGTTCTGATTTACAAGGTGAAGAGCATACTGCTGCTGCCAA
>DUTO01000012.1 GCA_012842035.1 Clostridia bacterium
AAAACAAACGCTCTTTTTGGGTATATAATAAACATGGGCACTTAGATTGGCCTCGCTTACAAAAGGGGGAAGTTGCTTTACAATTTATGTCTATCTATATTGAGCCACAATATAAGTTATCGGGTTCTTTGAGTCGTGTTTTAGAAATTTTAGATTATTTTTATCAGCTACAAAAAGAAGGAAAAGGGCAACCTTTGTTAGTAATTAATAAGCAAGATGTACAAAAATTAAATTATAATGCACCACGTGTTTTATTAGCAATCGAGGGAGGTGAAGTTTTAGAGGGGAAGCTTAGTAATTTACGTATTTTATTTAGATTAGGTTTTCGTTCTCTAACTTTAACTTGGAATCAAAGAAATGAATTGGCTGATGGTGTTTGGGAAAAGGAGACGGGAGGAGGATTAACTGCTTTTGGTCGTAATGTTGTGCAAGAAATGAATAAACTAGGAATGTTGATTGATGTTTCTCACTTATCTAAGAGTGGATTTTGGGATGTGCTTTCTTTATCTACACAACCAATTGCAGCGACTCATTCTTGTTGCTTTACTCTTCAGCAACATCCTCGTAATTTATCAGATGCTCAGCTTAAAGCTTTGGGAGATAAACAAGGTATTATTGGCATTAATTTTTATCCATATTTTCTAGGGAGAAATTATAAACAAATGACGATAAATGATGTAATTAAACATTTGGAACATGCAGTTAGTATTGCGGGTATAAACCATGTTGGTTTAGGTTCTGATTTTGATGGAATAGAACACGTACCACAAGGTTTAGAAGATGTGACCCAATTTCCCTGCTTAATAGATAAATTACTCCAACTTGGTTGGCAAGAGGAGGAAGTAAAGAAAATTATAGGAGGTAATTATCTTCGTGTTTTGCGACAAGTTTTGCCGGCAGAATAGTTTTGCTTATAAAACAGATTTGCATGTCCATACGGCTGCTTCCGATGGGGCTTATTTACCTCGTAAAACTGTTGAGTTGGCTGCTAAAAAAGGAATCTCTTTTTTAGCAATTACTGACCATGATACTACAGCAGGTTTAGCGGAAGCTGCTCAGGAATGCAGAAAATATAAATTAAATTTTTTTTCAGGAATTGAATTAAGTACAATTTATAAAGAAGATGAATTACATATTTTGGGTTATAGTTTTGATTGGACAAACACAAGAATGCGTGAAACTGTTTGGCAGCTGCAGAAAGCTAGAAAAACAAGAATCGAAAAAATGGTTGCTAAATTAACGCAAATAGGTATTAAAATAAAATTTGAAGAGGTAAGTAAACAGTCGTCTGCACAAAATTTAGGAAGGGTTCATCTTGCTTTAGCTTTGTTGGATAAAGGAGTAGTTAATTCAATTGATGAAGCTTTTAAAAAATATTTAAATCCGGGTTGTCCGGCTTTTGTTCCCAGATATAAATTAACTCCTTTTATAGCCTTAGAAATAATTAAAGAGGCTCACGGGATTCCTGTATTAGCTCATCCGGGACTGGTTAATTGTGATAAAGTAATACCTCTTTTAGTGGAAAAAGGGTTACAAGGAATTGAGGTTTTCCATCCACGACATAGTAAAGAGGATGAACTATTTTATTTTAAACTGGCTCAAAATTACAATTTAATAATTACAGGTGGTTCTGACTTTCATGGACATGAAGAAAAAGATATGGATAATTTAGGGGAAATGAAAGTACCTCTTCATAGTATTAAGCAATTAAAAAATCTGACCGGATAGTAATAATTTGAAAATTACTGGTAAGAATAACATTAATCTTAAATTATATATTTAATAATATGTGCAAGAAAAGTAATGGTCAGGAGTGAAGTTTTTTGGATTCTCAAGAAAAACTTGTTTTTTATAAAAAGAAAATAGTAGAGTTGGAAAAACTGGTAAATCAATTGAGATTAAGCAGAAGAATTTTAATGAATCTTGTAGAAAAAATTGAAAATGAGAAAAAAATTTTATTTGTACAATTGGAAAAAGAGAAACAACAGCTGAAATTGAGTAATCAGCGTTATGCTAAATGGCTGATGCAAAATAATTACAGATATATGGAACTACAAGCAAATTTTAAAAAAACAAATAACTTGAGTAAAGACGACTAATTAATTTAATAGTAACTATTTTTTACTTGACCTAGTAAAGGTAATGTGTGATATAATGCCACTAATATCAATAATATTTGACCTTATTTAAGGAGGTGAAAAAATGCAAGACACTAAATTTTCCGAAATGAATAAATGTAATTTTGACTCTAAGTTTGCCAAAGTTGGACTAACCTTTGATGATGTTTTATTAGTTCCGGCAAGTTCAGAAGTATTGCCGCGAGATGTTGATGTGACCACAAAATTGACTAAGCAAATTAAATTAAACATTCCGGTTATCAGTGCGGGGATGGATACAGTTACTGAATCGAGGATGGCTCGAGCAATAGCTCGGGAAGGTGGTCTTGGTGTTATTCATAAAAATATGTCTATTGAAAAACAGGCTTTGGAAGTAGATCGGGTTAAACGTTCCGAACATGGCATTATTACAGACCCGGTCTATTTAAGTAAAGACCATTCAGTGGCAGAAGCTTTGGAAATTATGGAACGTTATCATATTTCCGGTATTCCGATTACCGAAGGAACTAAACTTATTGGCATTATTACGAATAGGGATATTCGTTTTGAAACAGATTTTACTAAAAAAATTGATGATGTCATGACTAAAGATAAATTGATTACCGGTCCTGTGGGAACTACTCTGGAAGAGGCTAAAAGCATTTTAGGAAAATATAAGATTGAAAAATTACCTCTGGTAGATGAGGACTTTAATCTTAAAGGTTTGATTACCATTAAAGATATAGAAAAAGGTATTAAATATCCTAATTCGGCTAAAGATGCCAATAGTCGTCTTTTAGTAGCTGCGGCAGTAGGAATAAGTGAGGATACTTATGCACGTGTTCAAGCCTTAGTTAAAGCTAAAGTTGATGTGATTGTAATTGACACGGCTCATGGGCATTCTTTAGGGGTACTGAAAACGGTAGAAAAAATACGTAGTCTTTATCCTGATTTAGAAATTATTGCTGGGAATGTAGCTACGGCAGAAGGGACGCGTGACCTTATTCATGCTGGTGCAAATGCAGTTAAGGTGGGGATAGGTCCCGGTTCTATTTGTACAACACGTGTTGTGGCCGGAATCGGTGTGCCTCAGCTAACAGCAATTTTTGAATGCGCCCAAGAAGCAGCTAAAGATGGTATTTCGATCATTGCTGATGGAGGGATTAAACATTCTGGTGATATTGTTAAAGCATTGGCAGCAGGAGCTAGTGTTGTCATGATTGGCAGTCTTTTGGCCGGTACGGAAGAAAGTCCGGGAGAGGTCGAGATTTATCAAGGCCGAAGTTATAAAGTATATCGAGGCATGGGCTCACTTAGTGCCATGAAAGAAGGTTCCTGTGACCGTTATTTCCAAGAAAATATGAAAAAATTAGTTCCGGAAGGTGTGGAAGGTCGTGTGCCTTATAAAGGTTCGGTGGCTGATACGATTTATCAGCTAATTGGAGGCATAAGAGCCGGAATGGGTTATACCGGTTGTAAAAATATCGCAGAATTAAAAACGAAAGCTCGTTTTGTTCGTCAAACATCAGCCGGTCTTAGAGAAAGTCATCCCCATGATATTCAAATTACTAAAGAGTCCCCTAATTATACTTCGTGAATTTAAAAACACCTGAATTTATCAGGTGTTTTTTATAATATCCTTTCTTTCTCTTGAATAAATATTTAGTAATAAAGAGTAAGGAGGGGATTACTTATTATGGTTATTTATCTTTCTAAAAACAAGTTATTTCGTTTTCTTTTAATTATGGTGATTGTCATATCAATATTGTCTATTTTCCCTATTTCTTTGAAAAATATAGCTGAGGATGTGGTTAGTGTTATTTCCGGAGGTAGACTAATACCTATTTATGCTGTAGATACTCCGGAAAAAACTATTGCCCTTTCTTTTGATGCTACTTGGGGGAGTACGCGAACACCTCAAATTTTGCAAATTTTAGACGAGTACGAAATTAAGACTACCTTTTTTCTGACGAATATTTGGCTGAAACAGTATCCTCAGTTAGCTAAGGAAATAAGTGAAAGGGGACATGAAATTGGCTTGCATACGGCCAATCACCCCAGACTAACGGATTTAGCAGAAAGTAAAATAAAAAAGGAGCTTACAGATAATATCCAGTTAATCACAGAGGTGACAGGACAAAAACCATATCTTTTTCGTCCTCCTTTTGGTGCTTATAATAATCTAGTCATTAAAACAGCTACAGACTTAAATTTAATGACGATTCAGTGGAGTGTTGATTCCTTAGACTGGCAAAATCTTTCGGCAGAAGCGATGTATGAGCGGATCACCCAAAAAATACACCCGGGGTCGATAGTTCTTTTCCATAATGATGGAGCCAATACCCCGGAGGCTTTAAAACTTTTACTGACTTATTTTAAACAGGAAGGTTATAATACAGTAATTCCGAAATCGGTACGATTTTATAACCTTCCTGTTTAAAATAAGTCAGTAAAAGTTTTAAAGCCTCCGGG
>DUTO01000146.1 GCA_012842035.1 Clostridia bacterium
AAAGGAAAGAAAAAGAAATTTAAGCCTAAAGAGAAATTATTTACGACTTGGGGTAATTTTTTAACAGCATTAGACGAATTGTATCGCCGTATTTTAGGTTGGTCTATTCAACATCGCAAGACTGTAGTGTTTCTAACGTTAGGTCTTTTTATAATGAGTATAGCGGTTATTCCTCTTGTAGGGATGGAGTTTTTGCCTCAACAGGATAGTGGTGAATATACAGTTAATATTAGTCTTCCTAATGGTACGGCTGTAAGGGAAACTCAGCGTGTGACGAAAATAGTGGAACAATATATAGAAGAGATGCCGGAGCATGAATGGGCTATTTATGCTGTAGGGCTAGAGGCTGGGATGATTTCTTCTGGTTCGACACCGGAAAAGGCGATTATCAGAGGAAAACTGACGGAGAAAAGAGAGCGAACTCGTTCGCTTAATCAAGTTTTAGATGACCTCAGAAATAAGTGTGCTAGTATTCCGGGAGCAAAAATTGAGATTAATGCTTTGGATGTAGCTATGGGGGGTCTCCAGTCACCGATTGAAATTGGCTTAACCGGAGATAATTTAGAGGTTTTAGAAATGTTGGCCCAGACAATCGCTACACGGGTAAAAGAGGTTGAAGGGGCACGCGAAGTGAAGACAAGTATTGAGGATGCTCGCCCGGAAGTGCATTTAAAATTACAGAGAAAAAAAGCCGAACAATATGGGATTAATACGACCCAATTATCTTCTCTTTTATCTACCGCGATTAATGGGACAACGGCTACACGTTATCGTGAAAAAGGAGAGGAAATTGATGTACGCATCGTCTTAGACGAACAATACCGTCGTAACATTAATGACTTAGAATCTTTGATGATTTCTTCTCCTTATGGCTCTTTAGTTCATTTACGTGATATCGCGGAAATAGAATTTGCCGATGGACCGACACAGATTGAAAGAAAAAATCAAGCGCGTCGTGTGACAATTACCGGCGATATTTATGAGCGTGATTTAAAAAGTGTTGTTGATGATATCCAAAGCGCCCTTGATGACCTTACTATTCCGCCGGGGATACAGTTAGAATTTGGGGGAGCTCATCAAGAAATGGTCAAGGCTTTTGGTGATTTAAGTTTAGCTTTAATTTTAGCGATTGTTTTGGTGTATATGATTTTAGCGGCACAATTTGAAGGTTTATTGTACCCGTTTGTTATCATGTTTTCCATTCCTCCGACGTTAATTGGTGTCGTCTTTGCTCTCTTGTTTACGGGGCGGACATTAAGTATTCCTACTTTTGTCGGGATCATCATGTTGGCCGGAATTGTAGTTAATAATGCGATTGTTTTGGTCGATTATATTAATACCTTGCGCCGACGTGATGGTTTGTCGCGTGAGGAAGCTATTTTAAAGGCCGGACCGACT
Source organism: Clostridia bacterium (assembly GCA_012842035.1). Lineage (GTDB taxonomy): Bacteria > Bacillota > Peptococcia > DRI-13 > DTU073 > DUTS01. The sequence continues at coordinate 1,399 of DUTO01000146.1, forward strand.
CGTTTAAGACCGATTTTGATGACTGCGTTGACGACGATCTTGGCTTTATTGCCTTTGACTTTAGGAATTGGAGAAGGGGCAGAACTTTCGGCCCCCATGGCTACCGCTGTGGCCGGTGGGTTAACTGTTTCTACCTTGATTACACTGGTACTAATTCCGTGTTTGTATATTATTATGGATAATTTTAGTGCGAAGCTGAAACGGCTTTGGGGTAGACGGAAAAAGGCCGAAGTGAATAGCATGGTAGGAGGCGAATGAGATGCCGGAAAGTAGCGGGGGCAGCAAAAAGGAACAGATTATGGAGGCGGCCTTGGCAATTTTTTCAGTGAAAGGTTTTCACTTAGCCAAAATAGAGGAGATTGCTCAGCAAGCAGGAGTAGGGAAAGGGACTGTGTATGAGTATTTTTGTAGTAAAGAAGCACTTTTTAAAGAAATTCTTAAAGAAGGTGCTCTTACCTTTGATCAACTAATTGCCGCAGAGTTGGGCAAAGCTAAAACGACGCAAGAAAAATTAGAAGGGATTATTAGACAAAGTGTAATTATGTGGCAGCGTTTTCATCCCTTGGCTAAAACCACAATGATGGAAACAGCCTTTTTAGATTCACCTTTTCATGCTTGGTTGATGGAAAAGCATTACCAACGGTTGTTTTTGATTAGGGATATTATCGAAGAAGGTATGCAAAAGCAGGAGCTTAGGTCTATTAATGGGTTGCATTTTGCTTATTTGTTTTATGGAGGGTTAGCCGGGATGGCCGGGTTTTATGTGGAAGAAGATTTTACGGAGGACCAATTAGAGCTTTTGATTGAAAAAACATTAGATTATTATTTAAAGGGAATTGCTCAAAAATAAGTTTTGTTTTGTTGAAGGTAATATCCCCCTAGTATATAATGTTATAAATAATGTCAGGGAAAAATCTTTCCTTAGATCGAGAATGTGCTGGAGGTAAAGTTATGGCAAAGGAAAAGAAAAAAGTAGGTATTACGGATACGACTTGGCGTGATAGCCATCAGTCTTTATTAGCTACGAGAATGAGAATAGAGGATATGTTGCCTATTGCTGAAAAAATGGATGAAGTAGGTTTTTATTCTATGGAGGTTTGGGGGGGAGCTACATTTGATACTTGTATGCGCTTTTTAAATGAAGACCCCTGGGAACGTTTAGATAAGATTAAGCAAGTTTTAAAAAAGACGAAAACACAAATGCTTTTGCGCGGGCAGAATTTAGTAGGCTATAAGCATTATGCTGATGATGTTGTAGAAGAATTTGTGAAAAAAACAGTAGCTCATGGTATGGATATTTTCCGCATTTTTGATGCCATGAATGATGTGCGTAATTTAGCAAAGGCGATGGAGACAGCCAAAAAAGAAGGGGCTCATGTGCAAGCTACCATTTCTTATACGGTTAGCCCTGTTCATGACTTAAACTATTTTTTAAAATTAGTAGGGCAATTAGTAGATGCCGGTGCTGATTCCCTTTGTATTAAAGACATGGCCGGTATTTTAAAGCCTTATGTTGCTTATGAATTAGTAAGTGAAATAAAAAAGAAATATACTTTACCGGTTCAGGTACATACTCATTACACTAGCGGGATGGCTTCGATGATGTATCTGAAAGCTATTGAAGCAGGAGCGGAGCTGATTGATACGGCAATTTCCCCTATGGCTTTAGGGACTTCGCAACCGGCGACAGAGACGATGGTGGCCACTTTGGTCGATACGCCTTATGATACAGGTTTGAATTTAGAGGTTCTCGCCGAAATTGCCGATTATTTTAAGGAAGTGCGCAAAAAATATCAGGAATTTGATGTTTTTAAAGCTGGCGTGGATACAAATGTGCTTTTATATCAAGTGCCGGGAGGAATGCTATCTAATTTTATTTCTCAATTACAACAACAGAATGCTTTGGACAAATTGCCGGCTGTTTTGGCAGAAGTGCCACGTGTGCGGGAAGATTTGGGGTTTCCCCCTTTAGTTACCCCTACAAGTCAAATTGTGGGTACTCAGGCTGTTTTGAATGTCTTAATGGGAGAACGTTATCAAAGGGTAACTAATCAGGTTAAGGATTATTTACGTGGTCTTTATGGGGCTACTCCTGCTCCGGTGAATGAGGCAGTACGGCAAAAGATTATTGGGGATGAAAAGCCGATTACCGGACGACCGGCAGATATTATTGAGCCTCAGTTAGAACAGGCGCGTCAAGAGATCGGTATTTATTTGCAAAAAGAAGAAGATGTGCTTTCTTATGCTATTTTCCCTCGCCGCATACTGCTCTTCCAAAAACTTTTTCGCGACCTGAGGGAAAATAGCATAAGAAAGCACATCTTCTTCTTTTTGCAAATAAATACCGATCTCTTGACGGCAGATATTATTGAGCCTCAGT
>DUTO01000147.1 GCA_012842035.1 Clostridia bacterium
TGGGAAAGCGAAATCTTGCGGCAGAAGAAATTAGTACACTTTGGGCCACATTGTTAGAATGTGGTGTACAAATAAAAGGAATTAAAGCAGACACAGACCCTTGGACGACAGAAAAGCAAGATTCCTTCGCGCAAAGAATTTCAGAAACAGAGTATCTTAGTCAAAAACCGATTTATATTATAGAAAGGAATTTGCGTTCCGGTCAAAAGATTACTTTTGATGGACATGTACTTGTTTTTGGTGATGTTAATCCCGGGGCCGAGATTATTGCTGCGGGATTTATTATGGTCTTTGGGTCTTTACGTGGTATTGCTCATGCCGGGGCTACCGGTGATGAAAAGGCCTGGGTAATGGCTAGTAGGCTGCAGCCAACACAATTGCGCATTGCCAATTGTATTACACGTGCTCCTGCCGAAGAACCACAAGGACCGGAAATTGCTAAAATCCATGAAGGTGCTATTATTTGTGAAATGATTTAAAATAGAGAAAAATAGAATTTGTTGGGGGGTTAAAAATGGGAGAAGTTCTTGTGATTACTTCCGGTAAAGGTGGCGTAGGGAAAACTACGGCAACAGCTAATGTGGGTACCGGTTTAGCTTCAATTGGTAAAAAAGTTGTCATGGTGGATACAGATATTGGGTTGAGAAATCTCGATGTAGTGATGGGTTTAGAAAACAGAATTGTTTATGACTTAGTAGATGTAGCACAAGGCAATTGTCGTCTTAAACAGGCTTTAATTAAAGACAAAAGATTAGAAGGTCTTTGTTTATTGCCGGCGGCTCAGACAAAAGATAAAACAGCAGTAACGCCGGAACAGATGGAAGAATTATGTTTGAATTTGAAAAAAGAGTTTGATTATGTAATTATTGATTGTCCGGCAGGTATTGAAGGTGGTTTTAAAAATGCTACAGCCGGTGCCGATAAAGCGATTGTAGTGACTACACCTGAGATTTCGGCTGTGCGTGATGCCGACAGAATTATTGGTCTTTTAGAGGCTGCAGAGTTACGTAATCCTACTCTGATTGTGAATCGTTTGCGTCCTGACATGGTAAAAAAAGGCGATATGATGGATATTGATGACATTATTGATATTTTAGCTGTAGAAATTTTAGGAGTAGTGCCTGAAGACCAGGCGATCGTTATCTCTTCAAACAAGGGCGAACCTGTTGTTTTAGATTTAAATTCTTCTGCAGGATTAGCCTATAGAAATATAGCTAAAAGAATAACAGGTGAGATGATTCCGGTAACTTCTTGGGAAGCTGAGGAAGGATTGTTAGGGAAGTTAAAAAGTTTTTTTGGGTTTAATGATTAAGAAGAAGGAGGCAATATTATGGATATTTTTGGAAAAGCAGCGGGGCAACAAGAACCTTCCAGTAAAAGTATTGCTAAGGAAAGGCTGCGTTTAGTTTTGGTTCATGACCGCGCGAGTATTTCACCCCAACTTTTAGAAGACTTAAAAGAAGATATGCTTAAAGTTATTTCTTCCTATATGGAAATAGATGAAAACGGTACAGAGGTAACGCTTAAATCTGATGATAGCTCGGTGGCTTTAATGGCCAGTATACCTGTAATTAAGATTAATAGGATTTAATTTGTTTTAAAAATTGGTAAAAAAGATTGCTTGGTAATCTGCCGTTCTAAGGCTATAATGGAGAGGAACGGGGTGGAATTATGCGTATTTCTAAGATTTTAAAAAGCCTTGATTATGCTCTTTTGGGCGTTGTGGGGCTCATCCTTGTGGTGAGCTTCTTTGTTTTGCAAAGTGCGACAGTTAATGCCAGTGTAAAATATGAATTAAATTTTGTTTATCGTCAAATGGCTTGGGCTGTCGTCGGTTTAATTGCTTTTTTTTGTGTTTTGCTTGTTGATTATAGTAAGTTGGCTAAATATGGGAAGTTGATTTATGGGCTCAATTTGTTGCTTCTTTTGGCTACATTAATTTGGGGTGTTGAGCGTAAGGGTTCTCAAGGGTGGTTATCTTTTGGTCCTCTTAATTTTCAGCCGGCAGAGATTGTCAAAATCTTATTAATTTTAGGTTTGGCCCAATTTTTAGTTCCCAGAGTAGGAAAGCTTAATACTTTTAAGGACCTGTTACCTGTTTTTATTTATGTAGCCATTCCTTTTTTGTTGATTTTAAAACAACCGGACTTGGGAACAGGGCTTGTCTATATTGCGATTATGTTCGGTATGCTTTTGGTGGCCGGAGCTTCACCGCTACTGCTTTTTTTATTAATTGCCGGAGGAATTGGGTTAGCCAGTTTCGCTATTTTGGGTCATCTTGCTTGGGGCTGGTGGTTGCCTTTAGAGGATTATCAGTTAAATCGGTTGATTGTTTTTATTGACCCCATGATTGACCCACATAATGCGGGATGGAATGTTATTCAGTCAAAAATAGCGATAGGTTCAGGCGGACTTTGGGGAAAAGGTTGGGGGATGGGTTCACAGAATGTGAATGATTTTTTACCTGAACAGTGGACCGATTTTATCTTTTGTGTTTTAGCTGAAGAATTTGGTTTTATTGGGGCTGTCCTTTTGCTGGTTTTGTTTTTCTATTTAATCTATCGGGGAATTATGATTGCTCGTGAGGCTAAAGATATTTATGGTGCTTTGCTAGCTATGGGGGTTATTTCCATGTTTGCTTTTCATATTTTACAGAACATTGGGATGACGATGGGGATTATGCCGATTACGGGAATACCGTTACCTTTTGTTAGTTATGGAGGAAGTTCTTTGCTGGCCAATATGATTGCCTTAGGTCTCTTGATGAATGTATATGTTTACCATGAAGATCGGATTATGTTTTAATTCATATTATAGGGCGATAATGGTAATATTATGTAGCGAAGACCGGTAGAAAAACTAATGGTAAAACAAATCCGGAAAAAAGGAGAAATTGCTTTTTATGAAGGTAAAAGTTAATTCTGAGTTATGTATTGCTTGTGGTGCATGTATTAGTTTAGCTCCCGATGTGTATGATTGGGGGGAGGATGAAAAGGCAGAGGCTTTGCCCGGTGAAGTGCCTCCTGAGTTAGAGGATGAAGCTAGAGAAGCTTTAGAAAGTTGTCCTACAGAAGCTATTGAAAGTTATTGATGAGTTTCTGCCGGTCTTTTTTGATTAGAGTTGCCTTTTCCTCAGAAAAAAGGTTATAATCAAAATGAGGATATTGAGGAGGTGGGCCTATGCGTATAAGAAAAATTAATGAGAATAAAGTGCAAATTATTATCACTAGAAAGGATTTGGAGGAAAGAAACTTTAATAAAGGGGAGTTGATGCCTTTAAGTCCTAAAACACAAAAATTATTTCAAGACTTGTTAGATATGGCTTACCATGAATGTGGTTTTGAAATTGAGGATGACTCGCAATTAATGGTTGAAGCATATCCTTTATCGATAGATAGTATCGCCATAATTATGACTAAAATTAAGGCAGCCCGTGACTATGACCTAGAAAATGATAGTCTGTTTACCTTCTGGCATGATGAGGAAGATGAAGAGGATTGTGAATTTTGTACGAAGAGCAACAAAGGACATAGTCAAGTTTGGTGTTTCCCTGATCTGGAATCTTGTACGCAAGCTTGTGCCAGAGTTGTCCCTGATTATGTTAAAAATAGTGTTTTATACAAATATCTTGATTATTATTATCTGGTGGTAAGCACAATCTCTTTAGGTGAAGAGGATGTGGCGGCAGTTTTAGGAGAGTATGGAGATTGGTGGCCAGTAGATTCTTCTTTTTTTGCGGAACATGGTCAAATCCTCATTCCACGCGAAGCTGTAGTTAATTTAGCTAGCTTAATCAAGTGAAATTAAAGAAAAGTTATGGGGAAAACGGAGAAGCCCTTGAAATCAAGGGCTTTTGTTTTTAGGCTTTATTAAATATTATTTTTTACGCTATAATATAAATAAAGAGAGTTAAGAGAAAAATTTGATAACGAGGGGAATATAGAATATGGGTAGAAAAAAACCTATTAAAATTCTTATTTTTTCTGTATCGATAGGAGCGGGGCATGATTCAGCGGCTCAGGCGATAGCAGAGCGATTATTAGTAGAAGAACCCGGTTCAGAAGTTAAAATAGTAGATACTTTCCGCTATATTAATAGTATATTAAATAAGGTTGTTGTGGGAAGTTATATGGAAACTTTACGTTTTACGCCGAAAGTGTGGGGATATTTATATGAACAAGCTGAACAAGGTGAGCGCTTAGTAGAGATAAGTCAGCTTTTAGCTAAAATTCTTTCTCCTAAGTTAGTACAGTTAATTGATGAATTTAATCCTGATGTTATTCTGACCACACATGCCTTTCCTACAGGTATGTTGGGAGAAATGAAATGTAGAGGTCAGGTTAAAACCTTGTTAGCTTCGGTAGTTACTGATTTTCATATTCATCCTATTTGGATTAGTAAAGGGATTGATCTCTATTTTATTCATTCTTCCGACCTGGCGGCACCGTTAATTCAAGAAGGAATTGCGGCAGAAAAAATTAAACCTATAGGGATTCCTATTAGGATGCAATTTACTGTTTCTCAAGATGCTTTGCAGCTACAAAAGCGGTTTTCTTTATCTGGCAGTCCTGTTGTCTTAGTAATGGGTGGTGGTTTAGGTTTAGGAAAAATGGAGGCTATCACCAAAGAACTGCTTAGTGAGGAGAAGTTTGGTGTAGTGGTAGTGGCGGGAAAGAATAAACGTCTTTATGAAACTTTGAAAAAATGGGATAATCCGCGTTTACGTGTTTTTGGTTATGTCAAAAATATAGCTAAGGTTATTGCCGCGTGTGATTTAATTGTTTCTAAGCCGGGGGGCGTTACTTCGGCCGAAGTATTGGCGGTAGGAAAACCTTTAATTATTTATGCTTCGCTGCCTGGGCAGGAAGATAGAAATACTGCTTATCTTTTGGATAAAGGGGTTGCTCTGAAGGTGAGGGAATTAGATACGCTGATTGCAGAACTTTGGGCACTTTGGCAGAGCCCTTTCCGTTTACAGCGAATGCAGAAAAAGGCGAAACAATTAGGTTCGCCACAGGCTAGTAAATTAGCTTGGGACAATATTTGGCTGCACTTAGAAAAGGAGTCGGGGAAGGGGCATTGTTAAAGGATTGCAATTTTTTCCTATATTAATTATAATAAAGAAAAATTAATATAGCATAATGAGGAAAGGTAGAACGGTAGGATGGTAGGGAGAAAAAGTGTTTGTTTAAGGCACCTTTCTTGGGGTGCCTTTTTCTCCTTCTAGTTCTCATCAAGTAGGTTTAGGTAGAGTTTTATGAGGGTAGACAGAATAATGAAAAAAGAAGGAGTGGGTAAACATGATTATTGTGATGAAAAACGGTTTGCAGGAGGAAACTATACAAAAAGTAGTGGAAAGGCTGCGTGAAAATGGTTATCAGATTCATCAGTCCAGAGGTGTGGAAAAAGTTTTGCTGGGGGCCGTAGGGGGCGAAAAATCTGATTATCTTAAGTCAGCTTTAGAAACTATGGACGGAGTAGAAAAAGTTATTTCTATTCTGGCGCCTTACAAATTAGCGAGCCGGGAGTTTAAGCAAGAAAATACGATTATAAAAGTAGGAAATCTTTCTTTGGGTGGAGAGCAGATTCAAGTGATGGCCGGACCTTGTGCCGTGGAAAGTCGGGAGCAGCTTTTAGAAATAGCGGCAATAGTTCAAGAAAATGGTGTACGTATTTTACGTGGTGGGGCTTATAAACCGCGGACTTCTCCTTATGCTTTTCAAGGATTGGAAGAGAAGGGGTTACAATATTTAGCGGAAGCCCGAGAAAAGACAGGGTTGTATATTGTGACAGAAGTAATGGATACGCGCAAAGTAGAATTAGTAGCAGAATATGCTGATATTTTGCAAATTGGGGCGAGAAATATGCAAAACTTTCCTCTTTTGATGGAAGTGGCGAAACATAATAAGCCTGTTCTTTTAAAAAGAGGATTAAGTTCGACGATTGAGGAATGGATTATGGCCGCAGAATATATTATGTTACATGGCAATCATCAGGTCATGCTTTGTGAAAGAGGGATTCGCTCTTTTGATTCTACCTATAGCCGTAATGTTTTGGATCTTTCGGCAGTTCCCATTTTAAAAAAACTTACTCATTTGCCTGTCATTGTTGACCCTAGTCATGGCACAGGAAAATGGCATTTAGTTGCCCCCTTAGCTCGCGCCGGAGTGGCTGTGGGAGCTGATGGCTTGATTATTGAAATACATAATCATCCTGAAAAAGCAGTGTGTGATGGCCCACAATGTCTTAAACCACAAAATTTTAGGAATTTATTACAAGAAATTAAGCAAATAGCCACAGTGATGGGGCGGACAATTTAGGGGAGAGAAGTATGTCTATAAACAAGGTTACGATTATTGGGTTAGGTTTAATGGGTGGGTCATTAGGTATGGCTTTGCGAAAAAAGGTTCCCACCATAGAAGTGTGTGGTGTAGATCGGCAAAGTGAGATAGTTCGTCAAGCTGAAAAAAAGGGTTCTGTGGATTATGGTACTATTGATTTAGGGAAAGGGGTTCGAGGTGCTGATTTGATTTTTTTGGCGACTCCTCTTGCTGTGATGCCTTGTCTTTGTATAACTATGCAGCCTTATTTAAAACAAGGAGCAATAATTACTGATTTAGGAAGTACAAAAGAACAGTTGGTAAAATGTTTAGAGGAAATATTGCCTGAGGGTGTTTTTTTCTTGGGAGGGCATCCGATGGCCGGCTCGGAAAAAAAGGGGATTAAAGAAGCCAGGGCAGACCTTTTAGAAAATGCAGTTTATATTTTGACACCCACAACTAAAACGAAAGTACAGGTTATCGATACATTAAGTACTTTTTTATATCGTTTAGGGGTCAGAATAATTTTGCTTTCTCCTGCTGAGCATGACCGTAAAATAGCAGCGGTGAGTCATTTGCCGCATCTTTTGGCCAATGCCCTTCTAAATACGGTGGGAATTTTAGAGGAAGAAGAAGAAGGCTATTTCTCTTTAAGTGCAGGTGGTTTCCGTGATACTACACGCATTGCGGATAGTCAGAGTGAGATGTGGACCGAAATTTTATTACAAAATAGAAAAGCATTAATGCCCGTAGTAAAAAGATTTCGTAGCGTTTTAGCTGAATATGAAGAAGCCCTGCGAAAAGAAGATAGTGTTTGCTTGCAGGAGTTATTGGAAAAAGCTAGACAAAGGAAACAAAAAAATCATAAAATTATGGCACATGGAAAGATGTTTTAAGGTATAATAAAAGAAAACAGGAGTTTGATTAAGATGCAAAAAAAAATTACTTCTGTACAAGGCTTAAGGGGCGTTATTCATGTCCCCGGCGATAAGTCGATTTCGCATCGGGCGATTATCTTGGGGGCTTTAGCAGAGGGGACTACGGAAATAGAGGATTCTTTAGCCTCCGGTGATTGTTTGCGTACGAGAAGATGTATCAGTAGTCTTGGTGTTCCGATCAAAACGGCTAAAGATAAGATTTATGTTGAAGGGCAGGGGCTTTGGGGGTTACAAGAACCTAATAAAATACTTAATGTGGGCAATTCGGGGACGACAATGCGTCTTTTATGTGGTGTTTTGGCCGGGCAGCCTTTTACTTCGTTTTTGTCGGGTGATGCATCTCTTTGTCGGCGACCAATGGAGCGAGTTGTACTCCCTTTACGAAAGATGGGAGCTCAAATCATGGGGCGACAAGGTGCTAGCTTGGCTCCTTTGGCTATCATGGGTGGGAACCTCAAACCGTTAACTTATCAGTTACCGGTAGCCAGTGCCCAAGTTAAGTCGGCTCTTTTATTGGCCGGTCTTTATGCTCCCGGGTGGACAGAAATTCTAGAACCGTCTGTTTCTCGTAATCATACAGAGCTGATGTTAGAAGCGTTTGGAGCACAAGTTGAGAGGGAAGAAGGATGGGTCAGGCTAAAAGGGTTACCAAAGTTACAAGCTCAGCAGATTTTTGTGCCGGGAGACCTTTCTTCCGCTGCTTTTTTATTGGTTGCCGGGCTTATTGTGCCTCATAGCCGAATTACTATTAAGTCTGTTGGTTTAAATCCGACGCGGTGTGGAATTATTGATATACTTCACGCTATGGGAGCTAATTTGCGAGTTTTTGACCGGGAAGAAAAAGCAGGAGAAGTGCAGGGGGCAATCGAAGTAGAAAGTAGTTCTTTGCAAGGCATTTCTATAGGGGGTGAGATAATTCCTCGTTTAATTGATGAATTACCTGTTTTAGCGGTAGCTGCTCTTTTTGCACGTGGTGTAACGGAAATAAGAGATGCCGGTGAATTAAAAGTTAAGGAAAGTAATCGTTTAATGGCTATTTGTGAGGGCTTAACACGTTTAGGAGGTTGTGTGGAAGAACTGCCCGATGGCTTGCGTATTCAAGGTGGTCGTCCTTTACGGGGGGCTTTTTGTCGAGGTTTTAGCGACCATCGTATTGTCATGGCTTTAGCTATAGCCGCACTAGGTGCAGAGGGAGAGACAATGATTAATAATGCGGAAACAGTAGAAATTTCGTTTCCGGGTTTTTGGAGATTGTTGGATGAATTGAGGTGTGAAAAATAATGTCGAGCGTAAATGGAAAAACTAAAGTTTTTGCGGTATTGGGGAATCCAATTGAACATTCTCTTTCTCCGGTGATGTATAATGCGGCTTTTTCTGAACTGGGAATGAATAGTATTTATGTAGCTTTAAAGGTAGAAAAAGATAAGCTAAAGGATGCTATACGGGGTTTAAAAGCTCTGGGAATACAAGGTGGCAATGTGACCATACCTTTTAAAGAAAAGATTATCTCGCATTTAGATGAGTTAACAACAGAAGCGCGTTTAATCGGTGCTGTGAATACTTTTTATTGGGAAGAGGGACGTTTGTGGGGAGATAACACTGATGGTGCAGGTTTTTTAGTAGCTTTACGTCGGGCTAATTTTGATTTTGCACCTTCTAAGAGTGTTTTGCTTTTAGGGGCAGGAGGTGCGGCTAGAGCGGTAGGTGTTGCTTTAGCTTTAGCCGGGATAAAAAATTTTACCATTGTTAATCGTAACCGTGAAAAAGCAGAGGGTTTAGCTAATTTATTAGAAAAGTTAGGTTCTATCGTTAGTTTACGTAGTTGGCAGGGGCAAGGCTTAAAAGATGCTTTTTCCGAAAACAAGTTAGTCGTAAATACTACTCCTTTAGGTATGTTTCCTCAGGAAGAAGAAGGTCCTCCGGTGGAGGAAAAATGGTTTGCGAAAGGACAACTTGTCGTCGATTTGATTTATAAGCCACAGGAAACTTTGTTTTTACAGAAAGCCAAGGCGCATGGTTGTCAAACACTTAATGGGTTATCGACATTATGGGCCCAAGGGGTTTTAGCTTTTGAAAGGTGGTCAGGTCAAAAAGCTCCGGCAGATATTATGGCTCAGGAATTAAAAAGGTGGGTGTAAAATGTTGCGGGTTTTAACTGCGGGAGAATCTCACGGGCAAGCTTTAACAGCAATTATTGAAGGGCTTCCTGCCGGGTTGGAGTTGGATTTGACCAGAATTAATTGCCTTGTCCGGAGGCGACAAGGTGGTTATGGACGAGGGACCAGAATGAAGATAGAAAAAGACCGCGTAGAAATTCTTTCAGGAGTAAGAGGTTCGGTTACGTTAGGAACCCCACTGACATTGGTTATTTATAATCGTGATTGGGAAAACTGGCAGGAAATTATGGCTGTCGGTCCTGAAGCGAAGTTAACGGAAAGAGTTGTGCATAGCCCTCGTCCCGGTCATGCCGATTTAGCCGGAGGGCTTAAATATCGGCAAACAGACTTGCGTAATATTTTGGAACGGGCCAGCGCCAGGGAAACGGCAATACGGGTAGCGGTAGGGGCGATAGCTGCAGAATTATTAGCTTGTTTAGGGATTAAGGTACAAGGTCAGGTTGTAGCGATAGGTGATGTTCAGGCTAGTGGGGAAGTAAAAATAGGAGAAGATAAATTATTATACGGAAATCCGTTATATTGTGTTGACCAAGAGGCTTCTTTGTTGATGATAAAGGCGATTGAGGAGGCGAAAAAACGAGGGGATTCTTTGGGTGGTGTCGTTCAAGTTATTGCGGAAGGAGTTCCTGTAGGCTTAGGCTCTCACGTGCAATGGGATCGCCGTTTAGATGGTCGGTTGGCTCAAGCCTTGATGAGTATTCCGGCAATTAAAGGAGTAGAAATCGGTAAGGGCTTTAGTACAGCATCTTTATTTGGTTCCCAAGTACATGATGAAATAGAATATCAGGAAGGACAAGGATTTCGCCATCGAACCAATCATGCCGGAGGTATTGAGGGCGGTATCAGTAATGGAGAAACTTTAGTTTTGCGAGCAGCAATGAAACCGATTCCGACTTTAACTCAACCTTTAGCTAGTGTAGATTGGCATACAAAAAAACCCACTGTGGCGGCAGTAGAGCGTGCTGATGTGTGTGCCGCACCTGCTGCAGCAATAGTGGCAGAAGCAGTAGTAGCCTGGGTATTGGCGGTTGTAGTAACGGAGAAATTCGGCGGTGACCATTTTGAGGAAACTTTATTGAATTATAGAAATTATGTAGAGCAAATAAAAAAATAGAATGTGGTTATCTACTGGTGATTATAGTAAATTTACAGCCCTTGTTGCTGAATGTGTAGAGGCGAGTCTTGCTTTATGGTTAAGCGTGTTGTAGCAAGGAAAGTAGGGAGTGTTTATGGGAGAGGTTTTACAACAAATCGAGGTAAGTTTGGGAGAAAGAAGTTACTCTGTTTTACTGGGATATAATATTTTGCCCGAATGTGTTACTCGATTACGGGAATTTTGTCGTGAAAAAGATGTTTTTATTGTCACTGATACACAAGTTGAGGGGTATTATGGAAAAGTGCTGGGAGAATTATTGAGAAAAAAAGGGTATTCTCCTTATTTTTATGTAATTGCTCCGGGAGAAAGTTCTAAGACTTGGGCTGAGGCGGAAAAAATTCTGGAAGTGATGTTAGCGAAAAATTTCAGCCGTCAAGTTCCTTTATTAGCTTTAGGTGGGGGTGTAGTGGGGGATTTAGCCGGATTTGTAGCGGCTTTATATCGCCGCGGGGTTCCTTTTATTCAGATTCCCACCACACTTTTGGCCCAAGTGGATAGTAGTGTAGGAGGTAAAGTAGCGGTTAATCATTTGTGTGGGAAAAATATGCTGGGAACTTTTTATCAACCTTGTGCTGTATGGGCTGATTTAACTACTTTAGAAACCTTACCACGGCGTGAATGGCGGGCCGGGTTAGGTGAAGTGTTGAAATATGCACTTTTGGGGGATCGCAACTTATTTAGTTATTTACAGGAACATGCCCCAGCGATTTTAGCCAGAAGTCCTGCTGTTTTACCGGTAGTGATTGAACGTTGTCTTAGGCTGAAGGCGGAAATTGTGCAAAAGGATGAGCGTGATGAGGGGATGCGCAATTTTCTGAACTTGGGGCATACTTTTGGGCATGCTCTGGAAAAGGCCACAGGGTTTCAAAAGTATCAGCATGGGGAAGCGGTGGCGATTGGTTTAGTAGCGGCCTTAAGCTTGGCGGCAAGACTAAACATGATTAGCCCAGGAGAAGTGGAAGAGGTTCTTCGTTTAATGCAAGTATGGGAATTGCCTATCAGTTTTCCGGAAACAATTTTAGAGGATGTGTTACTCTTTTTACATGATGATAAAAAAGTAGAGAAGGATGAAGTACATTTTGTTCTTCCGGTAGCGATAGGTAAGGTGGAAATAAAAAGTGACCTTCCTAATGAAATAGTGAAGGTCACTCTTAAAGAAAGCTGCTGTACCGTTCAATGATAAAGTATAGTTATATTTTTTTTAAGTTAAACCGTGTTATTATCGCCCCGACAAGAAAAGAAAATGGTAATCCGGAGATAATAATTATTCCCACCCATTTGGAGCCGAGATAGTCATAAAAAAGAAAGGGTATTACTAAAAATAATAAAAAACAGCCCAGGAAAACAAACCAAAATTTACTGATTGCATTATGATAGCGTTCCAAATATTTTTGAGAAACTTTCTTTTTGCAATGCGGACATTTAGTAGTATTAGGGTTTATGGGTTTTTGGCATTCCGGACAGGTTAATTTAAAACCAAACATTGGCGAGCCTCCTAAAAATATTTCAATTTTAAGAATTTATCTCGTAAAAATAATGGTCGGGATGACAGGATTTGAACCTGCGACCTTCTACTCCCGAAGCAGACGCGCTACCAAACTGCGCCACA
>DUTO01000148.1 GCA_012842035.1 Clostridia bacterium
AGGATATACAGATGACATTTTTACAGTTTTGGATTTACAGGATGACTTACAAGACCTTTACACCGGCGGGACAGTGCATCATCTATATTTGGGAGAAAGTAAAGTTCTTACAAGTACGAATATCCTCTATACTTTCTCCCAAATATAGATGATGCACTGTCCCGCCGGTGTAAAGGTCTTGCAAGTCATCCTGTAAATCCAAAACTGTAAAAATGTCATCTGTATATCCTACCGGTACCTGACTGGAATTGGTGTAATAGGGAACGTCTTTACCTGCTGTAATAATATCAGGGTATTTTGACTTATCCAACTGAGCTAGACGATAAGAAGTCCCTTCCGCCGGTGTAGCTTCCAAATTATAAACATGCCCTGTTTCCTCTTGAAATTCCATCAAAATATCTCTTAAATAATGAAGAACTTCTTTAGCAAACTCTTGCCCTTCTTGTGTTGTAATATCCTTACCCATAAAATTTAATAACGCCTCATTCATCCCTACAATGCCAATTGTACTAAAATGATTATACCAATATTGACCAGTTCTCTCCTTGATATTTTTTAAATAAAAAGAGGAATAAGGATATAAAGCCTCCTCTGACTGTTGTTCGATTATTTTTCTCTTTATTTCTAAAGACGTTTTACCGATACAAGCTAAATGCCACAAACGAGCCTTGAATTCACTCTTGGTCTTCGCAAGATAACCGATTCTAGGTAAATTAATCGTAAAAACACCAAGCGAACCAGTCATCGGATTACTACCAAATAAGCCTCCACCTCTTTTTCTCAGTTCACGTGTATTTAAACGAAGCCGACAACACATGGATACAGCATCCTCCGGTGATAAATCTGAGTTTACGTAATTGGCAAAATAAGGTATACCATATTTACAGGTTATTTTCATAAAATCATCAATGACCGGGTTATCCCAAGCAAAGTCTTTCGTGATATTGATCGTCGGAATGGGAAAAGTAAAGACACGCCCCTTCGCATCACCTTCTAACATCACTTCACAAAAAGCTTTATTAAAGATATCCATTTCTTTCTGGAAGTCACCATAAGTCGTATCCAGCATTTCCCCACCAATAACCACAGCTTGATCTTTTAATGTGGAAGGCACATTAATATCAAAAGTAAGATTAGAAAAAGGACACTGAAAACCTACCCGTGTAGGCACATTCATATTAAAAACAAACTCTTGTAAACACTGTTTAACATTCTCAAATGTAAGATGGTCATAACGAATAAAAGGGGCACAATAAGTGTCAAAACTTGACCAAGCTTGAGCTCCAGCTGTTTCACCTTGGGTCGTAAAAGTAGAATTGATAATCTGACCTAAAAAAGACCTTAAATGCTTAGCCGGGCGACTTTCCACCTTGCCATTTACCCCACCAAAACCGTCTATTAATAGTTGACGCAAGTCCCACCCGGCACAATAAGGACCAAAAAAACCCAAGTCATGAATATGAGCATCACCACTTTGATGTGCTTCCCTTACTTCCACTGGATAAATTTCATGCAACCAATATTGTTTAGTAAATGTTTCGCGCACATAATTATTTAATCCGTTAATACTTTTTTGCGTATTAGCATTTTCTTGAACCTGCCAATCTTTTTCCCCTAAATAATTCGTGAACATATCAATTGTGGCACCGATTAAAGCATTAATCTCACGAGCACTCTTGCGTTTTTCCCGGTACAGAATAAATGCTTTTGCCGTTTGAGCATGTCCATTTTCGATGAGCACTTTTTCGACAAGGTCCTGAATCCCTTCTACATCCGGTGCATTATCACCATATTTTTCTTTAGCTAAACTTAACACCTGTTGACAAAGGAATTCTGCCCGACCGAAGTCATCACCACCACAAGCCATAGCTGCTTTAAAAATAGCCCAAGTGATTTTTTCCGGTTTAAACTTTTCAATTGTGCCATCTCTTTTAATAATTTCCTTAAACATTTAGCATCACCTTAGTAAATTATATCGAAAAAAAGAAAAACTTCTAGCATAACTTCTCATTATTTATAAAATTTTTATATAA
>DUTO01000149.1 GCA_012842035.1 Clostridia bacterium
ATCTAGACGACTAAGTGGAGCTTGCTGAGGGGCAACTTGCAATATTTCAGGATTTTCTTTAGCTTCTTTAGCTATTTCAAGCATCGCTGTAGCAAACTGATCAAGTGTACTTTTATTTTCTGTTTCCGTAGGCTCAATCATCAAAGCTTCGGATACAATCAAGGGGAAATATACTGTCGGGGGATGAAAACCATAATCAAGCAAACGTTTAGCTATATCTATCGTCCGCACTGCCGCCTTTTTTGTCTTCGTTTTTTTAGTTTGTGGGGGAGCAATTACAAACTCATGCTTACAAGGACCTGGAAAAGGCTGCACATAATCCTCGCCCAATAAGCTCAAAAGATAATTAGCATTAAGTACGGCCTTGCTACTTGCTTCTTTCAAACCCTCGCCACCCAACATTAAGATATAAGTAAAAGCTTTCACTAGCACCGTAAAATTACCGTAAAATGCTTTTACCCGACCAATAGACTGGGGTCGGTTATCTTCTAACCGATACATCTGCTTCTCTCGGTCATAAATAATCACCGGTTTAGGCAAAAAAGGTTCTAAACATTTTTTTACGCCCACGGGACCTGAACCGGGTCCACCACCACCATGAGGTGTGGAAAACGTTTTATGGAGATTAAAATGAACCACATCAAACCCCATATCCCCCGGGCGTGAGTAACCCATAATCGCATTCATGTTGGCCCCATCATAATACAAAAGACCTCCGGCCTCGTGTACTATTGCCGCAATCTCTTTAATCTGAGTTTCAAACAAACCGAGTGTATTAGGGTTAGTTAACATTAATGCTGCCGTATCTTTACCTACCACCTTTTTTAAAGCTGCCAGGTCTACTCGACCTTGTTCATTAGAAGGCACCTGAATTATTTCACAACCGGCTAAAGAAGCTGTCGCCGGATTGGTACCATGGGCAGAATCGGGAATCAGCACCTTATTACGTTCTTTTTCACCTTGAGCCGCATGATAAGCCATAATCAATAACAGACCTGTTAATTCACCATGGGCTCCTGCAGCAGGTTGCAAAGTAAAAGCATCCATCCCGGCAATTTCGGCTAAATATTCTTGAGTTTTGGCCATTAACTCTAAAGAACCCTGCACACTTTCCACAGGTTGATAAGGATGAAGATTGCTAAATCCCTCTAGGTTAGCCGCATCCTCATTTATTTTAGGGTTATATTTCATCGTACAACTACCCAAAGGATAAAACCCCGTATCCACACCATAATTCAAATTAGACAAACGTGTATAATGACGCACTACTTCGACCTCTGTTAACTGAGGCAACAAAGGAGCCTTTTTTCTTCTTAATTTCGCCGGTATCACTTCATCAAGAGGACAAGTAGGAACATCTAAAGCCGGCAAATAATGCCCTCTTCTACCGGGTACGCTTTTTTCAAAAATTAGTTTTTCCACTACCTGTGCCCCCCCACACTTGAACTAACCTATCTATTTCTGCTTTAGTGCGCATTTCTGTTACACATAAAAGCAAATGACTTTCCAGGCCTGGATAATATTTACCTAAATCAAGCCCTCCTAAAATACCCGCTTCCCAAAGGCGTTGATTAATCTTCCCGGGCGCTTCTTCCGTCTTCACCACAAACTCACGAAAAAAAGGAGCCTTAAACGGTGCGGTAACTCCCGGCAATTCAACTAAACGACTTTTAGTATAATAACTTTTCTGCAAACACTGCTGACTCACTTCCGCTAAACCTTGTGAACCAAGTAAAGCTAGATACATAGTAGCGGCTAACGCACACAGAGATTGATTAGAACAAATATTAGAACCTGCTTTCTCCCGACGAATATGTTGTTCCCGTGCCTGTAAAGTAAGGACAAAACCTTCCCTACCGAAGCGATCTACCGTTTGACCCACAATCCGACCGGGTAACCGTCGCACATACTTTTCCCGGCAGGCCATAAAACCTAAATAGGGACCGCCAAAACTAAGAGGAAGCCCTAAACTCTGCCCTTCGCCTACAACTATATCTGCTCCTAATTTTCCTGGACTTTCCAGAATACCCAAAGCAAGAGGGTCAACACAAGCAATCAATAAGCCACCTTGTTCATGAATAAGTTCCGCAAATAAAGAAAAGTCTTCCAGACAACCAAAAAAATTCGGGCTGGAAATTAAAACAGCAGCTACTTCCTTAGTAAGCACCCTCGCTAATTCCTCTGCACTGGTCAACCCCTCCTCATAAGGCAACCAAATAATTTCTATACCCTTACGTAAAAGATAAGTTTGCAATGTTTCCTGATACTCCGGATGAACTAAAGTACTAACCGCAACCTTACTCCTTCTAGTAGCCTCTACGGCCATCAAAGCAGCCTCCGCAAGTGCCGTAGCCCCATCATAATGAGAAGAGTTGGCCACATCCATGCCCGTTAATTCACAAATACTAGTCTGATATTCAAAAATAGCCTGTAATGTTCCTTGGCTTATTTCGGCCTGGTAGGGCGTATAAGCAGTATAAAATTCAGAACGAGAAAGCAAATGATTTACAGCCTTAGGTCGATAATGCTCATAAGAACCGGCCCCTCTAAAACAAAGATATTCACCTGTATGTTTATTTTTTTCTGCCAAGCTGACAACTTCTTCCCAAGCTTCTTTTTCAGAAAGACCGGGAGGAAGATGAAGTGGTCTATCTAAACAAAGCTCTGCCGGAATATCGCTAAAAAGAGCGTCCACGGAAGATACTCCCATCGTCTGCAGCATTGCTTTTTCCTCTGCACAAGTATGAGGCAAAAAAGACATTAATTTATTCCTCCTCAGCGACAAATTCTGCATATTCTTCAGCTGTTAAAAGGTCATCTGCCAATTCCTCTATTTCCATCTCTACTAACCAACCTTCCCCATAAGGGTCATCGTTAATTAATTCCGGAGTGGCAAAAAGGTTTTCATTAACTTGTTTGACAATCCCTGTACAAGGAGCATAGATATCAGAAATGGCTTTTACTGATTCGACTACTCCTAAGGACTCACCGGCATTTAACTTTGTTCCCACTTTTGGTAAATCCACAAAAACAACATCACCCAAAGCATCTTGGGCATATTCAGTAATTCCTACTGTGCCCCATTTGTCCCTAACTAAGAGCCATTCATGCTCTTTGGTATACTTTAAATTCTCAGGATACATCTTTTTTCTACCTCCCACTTTTATAAAAAGGTTTTTTGATAATACGAGCTTTTAAACTTTTACCCCTAATGACTACCGAAATTTCATTGTCCACAAAAGCGTGTGCACTTGTCACATAACCCAAGCCAAAATTTTCTTCTAAAGTAGGTGCATAACTACCCGAAGTTACTTGACCAATAACAATGCCATCTTTTTGTAAAAGATAACCTTCTCTGGGTATCCCTCTTTCTAACATCTTAAAACCTACCAATTTACGAGCTAATCCCTCTTTTTTTTGTTTCTCTAAAACGCCTTTTCCGATAAAGTCATCCTTCGACCAAGCCACAAAAAACCCTAATCCAGCTTCTAAAGGAGTAGTCGTTTCTGTCAACTCTTGACCATATAAAGAGAGACCGGCTTCAAAACGCAAAGTATCTCTTGCCCCTAATCCGGCCGGAACTAAGCCGACTTCTTGACCTGCTTGCAGCAATTTATCCCAAATTAAAGGCGTTTTATCCACAGCAAGATAAATCTCGAAACCAGCTTCACCCGTATAACCGGTTCGCGAAATTAAAGCTTTTATACCTGCTATTTCGGAAATAACAAAATAAAAAGACTTTAAATCAGCCACAGAAACAGCAGAAACACCGGCTAAAATCTGTTCAGCTAAAGGTCCCTGTAAAGCCAAAAGCCCTATTTCGGCCGAACGATCTCGTATCCTTATTTCTTGTTCTGCCGGCAACTGCTCCTTGAGCCAAGCCAAATCTTTATCTTTATTCCCGGCATTAACTACTAACCAGTATTGCTCATCTGCTAATTTATAAACTAATAAGTCATCAACTATCCCCCCTGTAGGATAACACATCAAACTATATAAAGCTTGACCCACAGTTAGCTTCGCTAAGTCATTAGTTAACAGTCTCTGTAAAAACGCAAATGAGTCCCTGCCACTTACCTCTATTTCTCCCATATGCGAAACATCGAAAAGGCCTGCGGCAGTACGTACAGCACGATGTTCGGATAGAATGCTTTTATACTGTACAGGCATTTCCCAACCACCAAACTCAACCATTTTCGCACCTAAAGCCACGTGCTTAGGATAAAGAACCGTTCTTTTCCCCGGCGACATCACCTTCACCTCTTTTTAATTTATCCTTCCCTGTGTCTCGAAAAACACAAATCTCAGTTATATGTATATAGTATATCAAATATATAATATAGTACCTTTGACTGTTTGGCAAGGAGCGAAAAAAAATGAAACAGAAAATACTACATAGAGTATTTCTCTTTCTCCTTCTTTTTCTTACCTGGCTGGATATCACAAAATTTCTCACTACACCGGTCAGTAAAATCAGTGAACCTATTCCTATCTTTCCCCAAATCCAAATCAATCTTCTTAAATCAAGTCAACCAAATTTAGTCCATGATGCTCTGCAAGAAACTGGGAAAATGCTCCTGCGTTATTTTGTCCCCCACCTTGCTCATGAGCCCTGGCAAACAGATTTTGTGTTTATAAATTTATTACCCAATGACGAACCGGAAGTTGCCCTAGCCTTATCCCTACCCCCGGAAAAAGGGATTATCATTATCTTGCAAAAAAGAACTAATTATTATTTTATTGTCTCTTATCAAGAACATTTTTTCCCGATCAGCAAACTAGAAGTCCTCCCGTTTAAAAATAAACAAGATTTTTTAGTAACTAAAGAAGAACAAGACAACATTTTAAACAAGTCCTCCCTCGTTAAAATATGGTTCTGGAATGAAAACAATCTCCAAGAAACATTTAGCGAAAACATATCCTGGGAGATTACTTGGTTCGACTTTACTGCGGAAACACAAAAATGGTATCACCTGCAACAAAACTTAAATCTTACTTATCACCACTCAGCAGAAAAAATCAGTATCACAACAGAAGGAGAACAACAATTCTCTGAAGTTCCTCTTAAAAACACCATCTTTCCTCTGTTCTATACTTATGACGCTTCCCTACCTAACACTATACTTAAAAACCGTCCTCTGCTGCAAGAATATTATTGGGATGACTATTGGCAAAAGTTTATTCTCCAAACTTGTTTTTATCACCCTCCGGGCGAAGCTACACCCCAAGAAGTAGCCATCCTCAAAGACCTCTCCCAACACTTAAAGTCCTTAGCTTTTGAGAAAGAAGAGCAATACCAAGTTATAAATAAAAAAAAGGAGATTTTCTCCTTTAACAAAAACAGCTTAATTAATTAGCCCTAACAACTTGTGCCGCTTTTTCTCCGGCTAAATAACCTGTGGAAAAAGCGGCTTGTAAATTAAACCCGCCCGTAACACCGGCTATATCTAAGACTTCTCCTGCAAAATATAAACGCTTAACTAATTTCGACTTCATGGTACCCGCCTCAATTTCTCGTAAAGAAACACCTCCAGCGGTAATAATCGCCTCAGCCCAAGGACGTGGTCCTAAAACAGTCATTTTTAATCCTCTTAAAGTTCGCAACAAACTTCTCCGTTCATCTTTGGTAATTTGATGAACAAATTTAGTGGGTGAAATTCCACTTAGCCTTATAACCACAGGGATTAAGCGTCGCGGCAAAAGGTCATCCAAAGCATTTTGCAATTGTTTACGCTGATATTTGTAAAAATCACGTTGTAGTCTTTGCTCTAATTTGTTTTCGTCTAGAGCAGGTTTAAGATTGATCACTAAAGATAAACCTTGCCGAATTTTTTCTTGTTCTGCTAAATGACTTAAGGTTAGAATCACCGGCCCAGATACCCCAAAATGCGTAAATAGCATTTCCCCAAATTCCCGACCTAAAACCTTTTCCCCTTGTACAAGCCTAACCTCCACATTTTTTAAAGTTAAACCTTGCAAGTCCTTAACCCACGCCTCCAGAATATTAAGGGGAACTAAGGCAGGTCTGGGAGTAATTACTTGATGTCCTAATTGCAGAGCCCATTGATAACCATCACCTGTAGAACCTGTTGCCGGATACGACTTACCACCTGTAGCCATCACCACCGCTGCACAGTCAATCTTTTCTTGGGTTGTCTGCACACCTTTGACCTGACCTGCTTCCACTAATATTCCTAATACTTCTTCTGCCGTCCTTATTTCTACCTTGCTTTCCCTGACATACCTAAACAAAGCCTGAACGATATCTTCAGCGCGATCAGAAACCGGAAAAACTCGCCCTCCTCTTTCTACCTTTAACTCCACACCATGTTTTGTCAATACAGCCATCAAGTCCTGATTGCAGAAATGATGAAAGGCACTATAAAGAAAACGCCCCCCGCCATAATAACTCTCAATAAAAGTATCTAAGTCACTATTATTAGTAACAAATTATTACTTACAGGTAAAGGGC
>DUTO01000150.1 GCA_012842035.1 Clostridia bacterium
GACAAAGGTAATTACTCAGATTAACTCCATTTTTTTAGCTCTTCTAGTAAATTAAGCTCTGTTTTCTTTTGTTTTTCGATACAAGATTTAGATTGATAAACGTGCACCTTTTCATCTTTATACTGAGGAGGAAGCAAAGGATAAACCCTCTCTCCTTCCGCCAAAGGAACAAACTGAAAAACAGGTCCTTCCGGAGGTGGAAGTAAAGGATTTACCCTTTTGGTTTGTTTTTTTCTTGTTTTGGCTAAGGGCAGTTGAGGTTTATTTATGGGGGAAACCTTATTTTGTATAGCAGGAGCAGAATCGCCTTTAAGCATAATTAAAACTTTAGCTATTAACTCTTGGGCAACTTCTTGCTCTTCTAATTGAAGATTATTAATTTCCATAAATATCGTCGGCTGAGCAGATAAATAAATACCCAGATATTTTAAATTAAAAAGAAGATCACAAAAACTGAATATCTTCCATTCGAATTGAGAAAAACTTTCTCTCAACTCCTCCCTAAATGAAGAAATTGCTTGCCAGTTTTCACGACGTTTCCTTAAAGAATAAAAAATACGTATTTTATTTCTCGTAGAATCATCTTTTTTATTATTAAAACTTAATAAAAACTGTATGTTCATAACCTGTCCCCTACCTTATCATCTTCTTGCTATTACTATATGAAAAAAATAGCATTGTGCTAAAAAATCTTCAGCACAAGAAACAGGTTAAATTAAAAGAGGTTGTATCTGTTAATTTAAGATACAACCTCTTTCAATCACTTCATAATAAACAACTGGGTCACAACAACCCCATACTTATCCTGCACTATCCCAATACCTACATGAGTGAAATTTGGATTTAACATATTAGCTTTATGCCCTGAACTACCCATGAACAAATAAAAAGCATGTTTTGCATTTCTAGCTTTAGCTAAATTTTCGCCTACCGAATAAAAACGAATTCCGGCATCAGAAACCATTTTGGCAAAAGAGCCATATGTCGGTGAAGTGTGAGCAAAGTAATCATATTTAATTATATCTTTACTTTTTAAACGAGCCAATTCCGTCAATTCCGGCATTAAGGTCAAAGGCTTTAACCCATTTTTAGCTCTTTCTTCATTCACTAATTGCAACATTTCCCTTTCTTGACTTGATAAAGCACTATAATTATCCTGCTCGGAATTAGGATCCTCAGGAACAGGAGTTGGTTCCGGAATCGGTGTAGGTTTTGGTTCTGGAGTAGGTTCAGGAATTGGTGGAAGCGTAGGCTGTGGAATTACCGGAGAACCATTTTGCTGTTGCAGTAATTCAAAAAGCTTCGCCGCACCCCAAGAGGCCTGAGCTTGTCCGATAAAAAGTTGGGAAACTAAAAGAAAACTGATGACCAAAACAACTAAATTTCTTGTTAATTTTCTAATCATCTTAACCTCCTCTTTTTTTAATAAATTTACTATATCCATTTACCTAACTAAACACAAACAAGAACCAAGAAGTTGTCGGTTAATCTAATTAAAAGAAATTCCTATAAAGCTTTTTCTCGACAAATTTTGCATATTTTTTCCCCGCTGTTTAATTTTGGCAACACTTTAACTAGGCACCAAAACTAGTCCACTGCATAAAATAAAAAACAGACAACTATTCATAACTAAGGAGGAAAAAAATGTCCTGGTATCAAAATAAA
>DUTO01000151.1 GCA_012842035.1 Clostridia bacterium
AACTCAAAATGTAGTGAAGCAGTCGGTAGAGGAAAGTAAATCTGCAATTAAGCCGATGGAGAGAAAGCTAATTAAAAATGCAGAGCTGCATCTTTTGGTAGATGACTATAATAGTGTAGTGGAAGCACTGAAGAGCAAAGCGAGTGCCTTTGAGGGCTATATTACTAATGAAACAGTTAATGTTATTGATGCTCGTGGGAGTAAAAGAGGTTATCTTGAGGTTAAGGTGCCTCAACTTAGGTTTGCTGAATTTTTTGCAGGGGTACAAGATTTAGGTAAGCTGAAAAATAGTCATATCTATACTCAGGACGTTACCGAAGAATATATTGATGTGGAAAGCCGCTTAAATGTCATGCGTACTAAGGAAGAAAGGCTGTTAGATATTCTGACTCAGTCGGGTGAGCTCAGTGATGTTTTGGCTGTAGAAAATGAATTGGCTAATACGCGCTCTCAGTTAGAATCTTTAGAGGGTAGATTGCGTTATCTTAGTAATCAGACGGAGTTTTCCACCTTTAATTTGACGATTGAACAAGTGGTCGCTTCCACTACACAGGTTTCGACCGGTGGTTTACAGGGTGTAGGGCTTCGAGCCAAAGAAGCTTTTATTAAGGCCATTAATAATATCTTTGTAGGCGTAGGTATAGCTTTAGTTTTCATTAGTGCGGCGATTCCTTATTTAGTTGTTGTAGCTATTGTTGTAGGGCTAATTTGGGGAATTTGGTGTGGTGTAAAAAGAAGAAAAAGCTAGGGCTAAGAAAAGTTGAGATGAATACATGGAAATTTAAATGGTGAGCAGGGTTATGTTTCTTGCTCACCAAACTTTTTTGTATTATTTTAATAATTAAGGAAGGAAAAAGAAAGCTAATAGGATAAGTTATATTAGTATAGAAATAATGTTTAAAGTAGAAAGTTAAGAAAAAATTGAGGTGAATAATTTGGCGGATAAATTTATTATTATTGATGGGAATAGTTTAGTACACAGAGCTTTTTATGCATTGCCACAACTCACTAATTCGCAAGGTTTTGTGACCAATGCTATTTTTGGTTTTTATAAGATGTTGGCGAAGGTGATTGAGGACGAAAAACCGACTTATTTAGCGGTGGCTTTTGATCAGGGGAAAAAAGTTTTTCGGCATCAGGATTATCCCGACTATAAAGGAACGAGAAAAGGTACGCCGGAGGACTTAAAACCACAGTTTCCTGTCTTAAAGGACTTATTAAAAGCAATGAACATTGCTGTTTTTGAAATTGAAGGATATGAGGCTGATGATATTATTGGGACTTTAGTTAAAGAGGGAGAAAAGGCAGGGCTAGTTAATCTTATTGTTACCGGAGATCGAGATGCCTGGCAGTTGATTTCGCCTCAGACGAAAGTGCTCCTGACGCGTCAAGGGATTAGTGAGTTGGAAATTTATGATGTACAGACTTTGGCCGAAGAATATGGGTTAAAACCTGAACAGGTAATTGAAGTAAAGGGGTTAATGGGTGATGCGGCTGATAATATTCCCGGTATTCCTGGTGTGGGTAAAAAGACAGCACTGAAGTTAATTAAAAAATATGGTAATCTGGAAAACGTTTTAGAACATCAAAAGGACTTTCAAGGCAAAAAGCTGGGCGAGTCTTTAGCTAATTATGCGCAGCAGGCTCTTTTGAGTAAAAAACTAGCGACAATTATCACTGATGTTCCTTTGCCTATAGATTTAAAACAATGTCAAAAAGAAGAGCCTGATTATTCACGTTTTCTTGCCTTGTTAGAGGAGCTGGAGTTTAAAAGTATTTTACAAAGTATTGGGCAAGAGCGTGAAGAGGTTAAGGAGTATTTGACCGGGGAAAAAGACGGTTTCTCTGCTTCTTTTCTCATAATTACTGAGCAACAAGAGCTAGCTGATTATCTTTCGCGCGGCAATGATAATTTAGTCCTTTATTTAGAAACAGAAAAGAAGAGCCCTCGGGACTTAAAGATTACGGCCTGTGGGATAAAGTTTGCGGAACAAGAAGCTGCTCTTTGTTCTTGGCAAAAAGAAGAAGAGCTCAAGGCTTATTTAGAAGTATTAAAACCATATTGCGAAGCTGAGAAAATTAAAAAAACTGTCTATGATGCCAAAACAGTAATATTGGCTTTGGCTTGTTATGAGATTAAACTTACAGGAGTTATAAACGATATTTTACTGATGGCTTATCTTTTAAACCCTTCACGTTCTAAAAATGATTTGCTTGCTTTAGGACAAGAAGAATTAGGTTGTTTGCTTCTTCCGGAGGGAGAGGAGAAAGTTTCTTTTTGTGTAGAGGCTTTAGAAAAGTTAGAAGAGAGTTTAGCTGCCGAATTAGTTGAAAAAGAGATGCTCGGTTTATATCAAGATGTAGAATTACCTTTAGTTGCTGTGTTGGCTGCCATGGAAAAGACAGGAGTTAAATTGGATCCGGCAATTTTAGAGGAGATCGGTAAGGACCTTGAGTCTTGGATTGCTCGTCTTACAGAGGATATTTACCAGTTAGCCGGTGAGAAATTTAATATTAATTCACCTAAACAACTTGGGATAATTCTTTTTGAAAAGTTAGGTTTACCTGCAAGCAAAAAAACAAAAACCGGTTATTCTACTAATGCCGAAGTGTTGGAAGGTTTGGCACTTGAGCATGAGATTGCTGTCAAAATTCTTGCTTATCGGCAAATGACGAAATTGAAGAATACTTATATTGATGGTTTGAGTGCTTTACTTGAGCCACATACTTCAAGAATATATACTAGCTTTAATCAAACGGTAACCGCAACGGGACGTCTTTCCAGTACAGAACCTAATTTACAAAACATCCCGATTCGTATGGAAGAGGGACGGCGAATTCGACGGGCTTTTTTACCGTCACCCGGGAATTTACTTCTTTCGGCCGATTATTCACAGATTGAGTTACGAGTATTAGCTCATGTTGCTAAAGATGAAGTAATGATTGAGGCTTTTAATGAAGGGCAGGATATTCATTTGCGGACTGCAGCAGAAGTGTTTGGCGTGTCGCTGGAAATGGTAACTAAAGAAATGCGTCAAGCGGCCAAGGCAGTAAATTTTGGGATTATTTATGGGATTAGTGATTTTGGGTTAAGTCGTGACTTAGGGATACCTCGCTCCGAAGCTAAGCAGTATATTGAAAAGTATTTTACCCGTTATTATGGGGTGAGAGATTATTTAAGAAGG
>DUTO01000152.1 GCA_012842035.1 Clostridia bacterium
AATATAATTTTATAATTCATATGAAGTTACATTCTTATTTTTTTCCTTAAAATGGTCTAACGCCAATCGTACTAATCTCGAAGTAAGTTCCTCTAAAGGAATACCCGAGTATTCCCACAGTTTCGGATACATACTTATTGATGTAAATCCGGGGAGCGTATTGATTTCATTCACTAAAATTTCTTGTGTATCCTTGGTGATAAAGAAGTCAACTCGGGAAAGACCGGAACAATCAATTGCTTTAAAGGCTTTAAGCGCAAGTTTTTGCATTTCTTTAATCTGCTCATCTTCCAAACGAGCCGGTATGTAAAGAGTAGAATTATCATTAATATATTTAGCGTGATAGTCATAAAACTCGTTACCGGGGACAATTTCTCCTGGTAAAGAAACAAGCGGTTCATTATTACCAAGGACACTGATTTCAAATTCTCGTGCCTCTACTCCTTTCTCGATAATTATTTTCCGATCATAACGTGCAGCGGTAAAAAGTGCGGTTTTCAGTTGCTCTCGGTTTGAGACTTTAGAAATTCCGACACTGGAACCTAAATTAGCAGGCTTTACAAAACAAGGATAGCCAAGGTTTGTTTCTATTTTTTCAAGAATGGCCTGGCTATTCTTTTCTATTTCTTGACGTAAAAAAGAAAGAAACGGTACTTGAGGTAAACCCGCTTGAGCAAAAAGATTTTTCATAATTACTTTATCCATTCCGGCAGAAGAAGCAAGTACACCGGCTCCCACATAAGGAACTTGTGCTAATTCAAATAAGCCTTGAATTGTGCCATCTTCGCCAAAAGTACCATGCAAAACAGGGAAAAAGACTTCTGCTTTGGTAAGCGGTTTTAAATTTGGTAATGAATAGATCGTACCATTAGCTGCCGGATGAGGCAAAACAGTTACTTTATACTCAGAAAATTTTTCAGGAGTAAATGTTGGTATCTCAGCTATAGGGATTGGACCATACCATTGACCACCTTTTGCTATGCCCATGGGAAAAACATCATAATTCTGTTTTAAACTTTGCGCAACTGTATAAGCTGAATTGCGGGAAACTTCATGTTCTCCTGAACGTCCGCCAAAAATTAAAGCAACTTTAAGTTTGGACATTCATCCTCTCCACCTTTCTACTATTATCGTTATCTATCGTTATCATCATATTGATATTAATCTGTTTTTTATTTTATACTGACTTTGTTTTGCTCATTTCTTCTGCAGCCAACAATATACCGGTTTTAATATGTCCTAAGGATAAACCTCCTTGCAGGTAAATATTATAAGGAGGTCTAAGGGGACCATCAGCACTTAATTCTATGGAAGAGCCTTGAATAAAAGTTCCACCGGCCATAATTACTTCATCAGTATAACCAGGTAATAAAGCCGGTTCAGGTTTTACATAAGCCTCTAAAGGACAGGCTTTTTGTAAACCATGACAAAAAGAGAGCATTAATTCTCGACTTCCCAATCTAATCGCTTGAATTATATCTGTACGCGGTTCATCAAATTGAGGCAGTACCGCAAAACCTAAAAGCTGAAAAAATTTAGCAGCTAGAACTGCCCCTTGTAAAGCTTCCCCTACAATTAAAGGAGCTAAAAATAAACCTTGATAAGCGGGACGGTTAAAATTTAAACTTGCCCCTACTTCCAAGTCAATGCCTGGTGCAGTTAAACGGAAAGCCGCATTATTAATTAAATCTTCTTTACCGGCGAGATAACCTCCGGTTAAAGCTATACCGCCGCCAGGGTTTTTAATTAAAGAACCAGCAATTAAATCAGCACCTACTTCCAAAGGTTCTTGATTTTCTACAAATTCACCATAACAGTTATCAACCATACAAATAACCTCTGGAAAATTATTTTTGACCATTTTAATCGCTTGTTCTAATTGAGTAATATTAAATGAAGGTCTCCATTCATAACCCTTAGAACGTTGAAAAATAACCATTTTTGTTTGGAAGGAAATACTGTTGCCAAGCTGTTCTAAGTCAATTTCTTTTTCTGCGGTTAAAGGAATTTCTTGATATTTTATACCATTTTGAATTAAAGAGCCCTCTTCACCATGTATACCGATAACTTTAAGTAAAGTATCATAAGGGCGACCAGTGGCCGAAATAAGCTCCTCTCCCCTCTTTAAATTCCCCATTAAACCCAAAGCAATAGCATGAGTCCCGGAAACAATTTGCGAACGAACTAAAGCTTTTTCCGCCTTAAAGACAGTAGCATAAACTTCCTCTAGTTTATCGCGTCCCTCATCACCATAACCATATCCAGTGGAACCGTTTAAATGAAAATCGGCAATGTTATTTTGTTGAAAGGAATGTAAAACTTTCAACTGATTACTTTCTACAATCTTTTTTATTTGTTGAAAAATTGGCTGACAGCTTGTACTAGCTTCCTGTACTTTTGTAATTAGTTTAGAATTGATTTGAAATTCTTTATGTAAATAATCGTAATAAGTGCTAATTATTCTCGCCTCCACGTCAAAATTATAGCACAAAGCTTTTGAAAAAGAAATGAGCCCTTCTTGAAGGGCTCATCATTTTTTATCTTCTTCAGATTCACGAAATGTTCCTAAAAGTGAACCACAGGAAGAACACATCACATAATGTTCTTTTGGGCAAGGCTCTTGCAGAGAATAGTCCATAATTTGATAAAAACGATGTTGACATTTAGGACAAGCCTTCAAAGTCATTAGTATTACCTCCTTTATCATCCTCACTATTTTACCCTTAAAATATCTTTTTCAATCATTTTTTATTTTGTAATTTTACCAAGGTATATTTCAAAAACAGTAAGAAATAATATTTACTGCGGAGGTGAATACTTAAATGAAAAAAAATACGACAAGTTGGTTTATTACCGGATTAGGTGCTGCTGTAACAAAACTTGGTTCTAAAGTACGTGGACCATTAGGGGCCGGAATAAAAGGATTTGGGATTGCGCATATTATTCTGGGTACATTGGATATGTTTAGACCTTCTCGCAGACGTCGTTAGCAATTTCTTTTTTCTTTATTCTTAAAATCCGCTTTCTTTAATCCAGGGAAGCGGATTTTGTAGTAAGGGCGGTTTGAAAATAAAGGTCTCTACTTGGGAAAGCAACCGAAACCCCTTCCTCCTCTAAGATTTGTAGGATTTTAAAGTTTACATCTTCTTTTACTTGCAAAAATTCACCCCAAACCGTAGTAATAGTGAAAAAATATAAAAAGATATGAAAACCATTTTCACCAAAATTATCAAACTTTACAAGAATTGTTTCCTGATGAATATCCGGATGTTGTTTGAGCATTTCTTCTATTCTCGTGATACATTTCGCTAATTTCTCTTTAGGAGTGTTATAAGTAACTCTTAATTCAAAATCTATACGCCTTTTGCCTCTTTTTGACCAATTGGTAATGGCTTCATTAGCTAAAGTAGAATTAGGAACTGTTACTAAGGCTTGAGCAAATGTTCTAATTTTCGTACTACGAAAGCCAATTTCTTCTACCGTTCCTTCTACACTATTTGTACTAACCCAATCACCTAAGGTAAAAGGTTTATCAAGAATAATCACAATGCCTCCAAAGATATTAGCTAAACTATCTTTAGCAGCTAAAGCAAGAGCTAATCCACCTAAGCCTAAACCGGCAATTAAACCATTAATATCATAATTCCACTCTTGAGCAATGATTGTAAAAGCAATTAAAACTAAAATAACTTTTAAAAATTTAGATAAAAAAGAAGCTAATACTTTATCAACTTCAATATTTGCTTTTTCCTGGAGCTTTTTAAAAAGTATAGAATTAACATCTGATAAATTATAAAGACCCCAAGTGATTAAAAAAATTAAGATCGAACGAAATAATTTAGAAATTAATAATTGTTGTTCCAACTGTAACGGAAAACAATATAAAGCAAGATAAAGACCTAAAAATACAAAAAAGAATCGTAAGGGTTTTTTAAATGCGGATAATATTTTTTTAATAAAATGACCATGTGTTTTGGAAAATATTTTTAAGATTAATTTTAAAATTACTTCAGTAAATACATTTCTGAGAAGCCAAAAAAAAGAAAAGACTATTATAGCTAATAAAATATGCATAACCATAGCCGGTACTGTATTTATAAATCTTGCTAATGAATTTAACATAAGCTGGATACTATTAGCCAAAAAATCAACACCTTTCTTTATTTACTGGAATGTATATCTTGCCACGTAATTAACATTAAGTCATTACGTGTTATTTGTAATTGATTAACTAAACGTACAGCTTGCCGACGTATAGCTTTTTCAATTAAATTTCTTACTAAGCGGGCATTACTATTATGTTCTTGTTTAATTATTAATTTATGAAACAAAATATTTTCCAGTTCTTTTTTAGCTTCTTCTGTAAGGTGATATTGTCTTTGCCGAAGCATTTGCTCAGCAATAGCTAACAGTTCCTGCATACTGTAATCAGGAAAATCAATATGAAGCGGAAAGCGTGAGCGTAGCCCCGGATTTGTTTGTAAAAACCATTTCATTTCCTCTTTGTAACCGGCAAGAATAAGAATAAAATTATCTTTATGGTCTTCCATTGCCTTAACCATAGTGTCTATAGCTTCTTTCCCGAAATCTTTTTCTCCGCCCCGAGCTAAAGAATATGCTTCATCAAGAAAGAGCACACCACCTAAAGCACGTTTAATTTGTTCACGCGTTTTTAAAGCGGTATGTCCAATATATTCTCCTACTAAATCTGCCCTTTCTACCTCAATAATATGACCTTTTTTCAAAACACCCATTTCTTTAAAGAGTTTTCCTATAATGCGAGCTACAGTTGTTTTTCCTGTTCCCGGATTTCCTCTAAAAATAGCATGAAGCACAAGTTGATCTACTAAAAGATTTTCTCTTTCTCTTCTTTTTTGAATTTCAATAAAGGCCTGTAATTCAACAATTAATTTTTTAACTGCTTGCAAACCAATAAGTGCATCTAATTCCCGCAAAACCTCTGTTGCTTTTTCACAGCGTATCCTCTCTGCTTCATTATGAGGAAACGTTTTTTCTAATTTCTCAAACATCTGTAATGGAGATACTGTTTCTTCATTTTTTATCTTTTTTGTTTCATAATCTAAACACTGCTTTTTTTGTTGAGGATAAAAAGAAAGACGCAAAGACACTGACTGCACCACCTTCTAGCTATTGTTTAACAGTACAAATTATGCTAAATAATTTGTTTGGTGCCTGGTCAGCTTATTCTTAAAACTATAGTTATAAAAAGTACTTATTCTCCGGATTCCTGATTAAAATCAATTAATTTTGAAGGTGATATTGTAGAAACAGCATGTTTATAAATCAGTTGTTGCCTTCCTTCCATTTCTAAGATAATCGTAAAATTATCAAAACCTTTGACATTACCTTTTAACTGAAAACCATTTATTAAAAATATCGTTACAGGTATATTATTCTTTCTAATTTGATTTAAAAAATTATCTTGAAGATTAAACTGTGCTTTACCCACTCGAATCCCTCCATTTTTCTGTTTCAGCTCAACTTATTTATTCTACATCAAGATAAAGAGTCCTGCCAACAAAAGACAACATTTCCGTTAATAATTGGTCATAATTGCCTTCCAATTGATCAACAGCAAACCATTTTATGTTTGGGTCACGTCTAAACCAAGTTAATTGACGTTTAGCAAAACGTCGTGTTTCTCGTTTAATTAAATTAACTGCTTCCGGTAAATCGTAATGACCTTGCCAATATTCGACTATTTGTCGATAACCTAAACCTTGCATGGTCGGTAAATCAGGAGAATAGCCCTTTTCTAAAAGACCTTTTACTTCTTCTAAAAATCCTTCGACCATCATTTGCTCTACCCTTTGTTCAATACGCTGATATAATAATGAACGTTCTAAGGTTAACCCGATGGAAACTAAATTATATAGCGGTTTTTTCTGCTCAGCTGTTTTGTTTTCAGAAATAAGCTTTCCGGTTACATAATAATATTCAAGAGCCCTGCTTACTCGTTTCAAGTCATGAGGATGTATTTTTTCTGCAGAAACCGGATCAATATTACGCAAAAGCTGATGTACATAGTTTTTACCTTTTTTTTCAGCTAAAGAAAAAAATTTACGTCGATAAGGTAAAACATTTTCTTGTTCTGTAAAATTATAAGGATAAATCACAGCATCAATATATAGCCCTGTTCCGCCAACTAAAAAAGGAATGTTGCCTTTTTTAGTGATTTCTGCAATTTTTTCGCGCGCTAATTTTTGAAAGTCAGCCACACTAAAGAATTCATCAGGATCTCTAAGATCAAGAAGATAATGAGGAACTCCTTTTGTTTCCGTTGGTTTAATTTTCGCTGTACCAATATTCATATGACGATAAACCTGCATCGAATCTCCGGAGATAATTTCTCCACCTATTCTTGCCGCAAGGTCGATAGCTATTTTTGTTTTACCTGTAGCCGTTGGTCCCAAAATAACTATTAAAGGAAGCAAGCTTGTTCTCCTTTCTCTTTATTTTTACCAAGTTTTTTAAAAAAATAACTATATACGTTTAAAAGCTTTTAAAATCTCGCTATAAGTAATTTTATAGATAATCGGTCGTCCATGGGGACAGGTTAAAAAATTTTCTGTCGTACTTAAGTCATAAAGTAGTTGTTCCATCTCCTGCAAAGTAAGTTTTGTATTGGCTTTAATCGCCATTTTACAAGAAGAATGAATCAGAAATTCTTTTTTAACATCAAACCCATCTGTTTTACCTTTACTTTTTTCTAAATGTTCCAGTAAGGAATAAAAGAAATCTTGAGGTTCTGCACGTATTCCGGCGGGAACAGCTCGTAAAAGATAACTTCTGGAACCAAAACTCTCTAAAATAATACCTAAATCAGCTAAAGGTAAAATATACTTAATCATCGCTTCTTCTTCTAAAAGAGTAAGATGAAGTGTTATGGGCTGCAAGAGTACTTGACTTTCTATAGAACCATTCACGGATTTTTTCAATAAATCTTCAAAAATGACTCTCTCTTGAGCAATATGTTGGTCAATAATATAAAGTCCTTCCTTACCCTCTGCCAAAATAAAAGTTTGGGCTAATTGGCCAATCACTTGATATGTTTTTAAACCTGTTAACTGTTCATCCTTCTCAGGAAAAACCAATGAACTATGTGTTTCTTCTGGTTTCTTATTGACCAAAGAGGGCTCCCAACTATAAAATTCTTGAAACACTTCTTGGACACCTTTAGTTTGAATTTGATCGTCTTTCTTTGTCGTTGCCGAATTAGCTAACGAAAATTTTTGTGGTTCTAAAAAATAACGAGGAATTTTTTGTTTTTCAATTAATTTTTCCTGTAATAATGTTTTTATCTCTTTAGCTAATTGAGGATTGCGTAAACGTACCTCTAATTTACTGGGATGAACATTAACATCGATTGTCACCGGGTCTAAAGTAAAATTTAAAACACAATACGGAAACTGTCCTTTCGGCAGAACATTTTCATAAGCTTGTTCTAAAGCATTAAGGAGTTCCGAAGAATAAACGCGTCGTTGATTAATAAAAAAATTTATTCCCTTTCTATTGGAACGATGACAAGTAGGTAAAGTGAGATAACCGGATATTATGCCATCTGCAAGCTCACCCTTTACTTCTACTAAGGCTTCTTTTACTTTACGACCATAATAATATTCTAACAGATCCGGATGTGTTTTAATTCCGGTAGTATTAAGATGTTCTTGACCATCTCGCCAAAAACGAAAATCAACTTGGGGATGACTAAGCGAAAATTGCATTAATACTTCATGAATTAAACCACTTTCATACCTTGCCGAGCGTAAAAACTTTTTACGAGCGGGAGTATTAAAAAACAAATCAGTAACAATAACTGTGGTTCCTACTGCCGTTCCTACAGGTTCAAGAGAAAGATATTTATTTCCGGCTATCGTAAGTTTGGTACCATAATCAGTCTGAGGCTCCCTAGTTAATATTTCTACTTTAGCTACAGAAGTTATACTCGGCAAAGCTTCACCACGAAAACCCAAACTTTGTAAGCGATCTAAATCGATAATTGTCTTAATTTTACTAGTGGCATGACGTTTAATTGCTAAAACTAGATTCTCTTTAGACATTCCGGAACCATCATCAATAACTTTAAGTTGCGTTAAACCACCGTCAACTATTTCTACTATTATTTTTTTAGCCTTGGCATCTAATGAATTTTCTACTAGTTCTTTAATTACCGAAGCCGGTCTTTCAATTACTTCTCCTGCTGCAATTTGATTAGCAGTTAATTCATCGAGAAGATGTA
>DUTO01000153.1 GCA_012842035.1 Clostridia bacterium
CACTCCGAGGAGTGAGGTAGGGGTACATAATTTAAAGTTTAGTCTATTGTATGACGTAGAATAATTTTTGTCAATAATGAAACCTTTTATAACTAAGATGTGTTTCATCAAGGTCTACAATAATAACTTCATTACCTATTTTTTTTACACAAGACCAAGGAATAGTAAAATTATGGCGATCTAAAAAACTAAAAAAGCCACTTCTGCTGGGAAGAATAATAGACTGAATTTCTCCAGTTTCAGTATCAATTACTAAATCAGAATCAGCGACAATTCCTAAGCGTCCACCATTTTGAATATTAACGATATCCTTACCGATTAATTCACTTAATCTAACGTGAAGCATGAAACTCTCTCCTTCCTCATTAAAGCTAAATAAAATTAGATTTTATGACTAATCTTATAATATAAAGCCAAGCAAATTGGCTGAAGAAGAGCTATTAAAATGGCAATTGCCGCTAAATAATCTACGGACCAATCAAAAAAAACAAGTCTTTCCGGCATAGAAATTTTTAAAAAAGACGTTAATAAAATTAAAGCCAAATAAATACCTCCTGCTACAGCTACAAGCTCCGCAATAGCAAATGAAGCAGGAGATTCGACGATGTTTTCCAATTGAGTTATATTTCTCCGTCTCTGCAAACTTTTTTTAGTCTTAACAGCAACTAAAACAAAAAATAAGAAAAGCAGAAAACAAATTGTTTTTCCCATAAAGGTCCCTCCTTTATTTCATTATTATGCAAGTAAAGAAGGGTTATGCCAATTACGGTAAAAAGGACTGCAAGTCAAGCGGTTTTTCTAAGGGGCCAATGGTACTTAATGTATAATGATTATCCTCAAATAAATCACGCGCGAGTACTTGTACATCTTCTAATGTTACAGCTGAAATGTGCTCAACAAATTCCGAAAGAGGAATAATGCGATTCAAACACAACTCATTACGACCTAATCTAGTCATGCGACTACTAACATTTTCTAAGCCTAAAAATAAATTTCCTTTAATCTGTTCTTTAGCCCTCTTTAATTCCTTATCGGTAATTCCATTAGTCACAATATCTTGTACTTCTTTTAACAGCAAACGAATAACTTCATCATATTTCGTAGGGCTTGTACCGGCATAAAAAGTAAAAAGACCTGTATCACAAAAGGTGCTATGATACGAAAAAACAGAATAAGCAAGTCCTCTTTCTTCCCTAATTGATTGGACTAAACGAGAAGACAAGCCTCCTCCTAAAACATTGTTAAGAATGTACAAAGTATAGATCCTTTCATCTTTTTGGGATAATCCACCGGTTCCCAAACAAATCTGAACTTGTCCAGTTTTGCGACTTAAATTAGAGGTTACTGTTTCTGTATTTTGAGGAGCAAAAAACTCAAGCTTAGCTTCACCGGGCTTCATCTCAGCAAAAATCTCCGCCACTTTATTTTGAACTTCTTGATGTTCCAGGTTACCGGCCATCGCAATTACTAACCGCTGGGACAAATAAGTTTCATGGAGATAATTAATAAGATCATCTCTTTGTATATTTTCCAAAGATTCAATTGTACCTAAAATTGGTTTGCCTAAAGGATGATCCGGCCACACTGTTTGCACAAAAAAGTCATGAATCAGGTCATCAGGTGTATCCTCATACATTTTAATTTCTTCTTCAATCACCCCACGTTCTTTATCAATTGCTTTTTCTGTAAAAGTTGCATTAAAAAACATGTCTGACAAAACATCAAGCCCTAAAGCAAAATGTTCATCAAGAGTTTTCGTATAATAACACGTAAACTCTTTGGTCGTAAAGGCATTTAATTGCCCTCCAACAGAATCAAGAGCCTCAGCAATATCACTAGCCGAGCGTTTTTTAGTACCTTTAAACATTAAATGTTCAATAAAATGAGAAATGCCCTCTTTTCCTTCTGGTTCATGCCGTGAACCTGCTCCTACCCAAATTCCAGTAGAAACTGAGCGCACCCCGGAAATTTTTTCTGAAATAATTCTTACTCCATTTTTTAATTGAGTTTTTACCACATCACCATTTTGCATAAGACTGAATCTCCTTTGTTTTAATTCCATATTCTAATAACTTTTGGGCATCACCATAACGATCAAACGAATTAAGGACAACAGCGATTATTTGCTGTGAACCATATTGAGCCGAAGCAACTAAACATTTTCCAGCTTGAATGGTTGTCCCTGTTTTAACACCGGTAATCTCCGGAAAAGACCATAAAAGTCTATTTGTATTTTTAATTAACAGAGATTTGCGAGGAGTTATCCAGTTCATCTTATAACTTTTGGTAGCTACAATTTTACGAAAAACCGGGTTTTGTAAAGCATAACGTGTAATTAAAGCTAAGTCATAAGCCGTAGTTAAATGATAGGGATGAGGCAAGCCATTGGAATTATAAAAAGTAGTATCATAAGCTCCTAAAAGCCGTGCTTTTAAATTCATTAACCCCACAAACTCTGCTTCACTGGGTGAGAGATGTTCAGCAATAGCCACACAAGCATCATTACCTGACTTTATTAATGCCCCAAAAACAAGTTCCTTTAAAAGTAATTGGTCATTAGCTTTTAAATGTAGTGAAGCCTCGCCTACAGAAGCAGCAGTTTCACTTACAGTTACTACATCCTCTAAATGCCCACTTTCAATAGCTAAAATAGCCGTCAATATCTTCGTCGTACTAGCCGGTGCCCTTAATTGAAAAGCATTTTTTTGA
>DUTO01000154.1 GCA_012842035.1 Clostridia bacterium
AGCCCCACTCTAGTCCAAAAAACTATAAAAATAAAGGAAATTTATCTTAAATGTAGAATTATAATAATAGAGAAAGTATTATTTCAGAAAATGGAGAAGAAAAAGGAGAAAATTTTAATGAGGTGAGAAAAGTGAAGCTTTCTTCGTTAGCCGTTGTATGTGTACTAGGAATGTTGTTTGTCTTTACTTTTCTTTTTTCTACTTGTTCTTCTAAATTAAGAATAGCACAAAAAAACACTAAGTTTGGTAAAAAATCAGTATGGGTTTCTTCGATTATAGAAAGACTTTGTTATGGTGTGTTTTGTGTTTCTAAACAAGGTTCAGAGTTTAAACATGTAGTAGTTTTATTTAAAGATGAGGAAATGTTACAATTAGTTGTAAATAAACTTTCTAATGTAAACAGTTTTGCTGAATTTAAACAAGTTGTTAAAAATCCAGAGTTAACTACTTTGGGTTATTTTTTTCCTCAGGGTAAAAATGTTAAGGCTAAAATTAGAAATAAATACTGGGTAAGAATTAAAGAGGAAAAATATATTTGTAAGATTATTAAGAAAGGGCAAGTTGGAACAATTTCGTTACCCGAAAATATTTTCGTGGTTTGATAAAGGAAATAAAATGTCTCCTAGTTATCTTTTCTTGTCTTTTTACATGAAAAGAAAGCAGGACTTTTTTCTTTTAAGGCGTATTAAAAATAGTAGAGATAAAAAAATAATAAAAATTAACTTATAAAGGAAGGATGGTGAAAACTCCGTTAGGAGTTGTGTAATAATGTATTTTGTAGCGATTAATGGTAGTCCACATCAAGATGGGAATACGGTCTTTTTGTTAAAGAAAGGTTTAGAGCAGTTAAAGTTAATGGGTGCGCAAACGGGTTTTATTCATACAGCGGAAATTTTAAAAAGTACACCTATTCCTTTTTGTACAGCTTGCTCTGCTCCTTGTCGGGGTGACTGTGCACAAGGGACACGTTTGGCAGAAGTGTTGCATATCTTGAGAAAAGCGGATGGCCTTTTGCTTGGTTCCCCTGTTTATTTTGGTACGGTTAGTGGACAGCTGAAAGCTTTTTGGGATAAAATACGTTGTTTAAGAGCAGAAAAGAAATTGCTTAATGTGGTTGGTGGTGCAGTAGCTGTAGGTGCTTCTCGTTTTGGAGGACAGGAAGGTACTTTGCGAACTATGCAGGAGATGATGTTGGTACAAGGGATGAC
Source organism: Clostridia bacterium (assembly GCA_012842035.1). Lineage (GTDB taxonomy): Bacteria > Bacillota > Peptococcia > DRI-13 > DTU073 > DUTS01. Next base: position 1,209 of record DUTO01000154.1, read on the forward strand.
CATTATCGGTGGTGGTCAGCAGGACTATGACTGTGGTCATTATGGAGTAGCTGCTCAAAGTCCGGTAGAGGAAGACCAATATGCGCAAGAACGCATTGTAATTATGGTCAAACGCCTTTTTGAAGTTGCTCAGGCGACACAAAGTTTGCGATGCTAGGGGGGTTGGCATGGGCACTATTTGTGAAAAGCTGCAGAGAATGGAGGAAGACTATTTAGCATCTTATGCCCAAAAGTCTTCGCAAAGTAAAGGAAGGGCGATACCGGAAGAGCCGGATAGTATTAGGACCTGTTTTATGCGTGATCGTGATCGCATTATTCATTCCAAATCATTTCGTCGTTTGAAACATAAAACACAGGTCTATATTTCTCCGGGAAATGACCATTATCGTACGCGCTTAACCCATACTTTAGAAGTTAGTCAAATTTCACGTACTATAGGTAGAGCGTTAGGTTTGAATACTGACCTTATTGAAGCGATTGCTTTAGGACATGACGTGGGGCATACCCCTTTTTCACATACAGGGGAGGAAGTTTTAAATAAACTTTTATCGGGAGGCTTTCGTCATAATGAAAATAGTGTCAGAGTGTTAACCCATATAGAACAAGGGAAACAGGGCATAGGGCTTAATTTAAGTCGGGAAACCTTGACGGGTATTCTGCATCATAGTGGATTGGAAAAAGATGATAGTGGTTATAATACCTTGGAAGGTCAAGTAGTAAGATATGCAGATAAAATTGCTTATATTCAGCACGATATTGATGATAGTATTCGGGCCGGTGTTTTACAAATAACAGATATTCCTAAAGAATATTTAGAAGTATTAGGTTTCGGGCATAGTGAGCGAATTTCTACTCTTGTGCAAGATTTAGTACAAAACAGTAGAAAAAACATTAGGTGTGGTCAGTATAAGATTAGTCTTAGTCCTTCTATCCAAAGTGCTTTACATGGTTTGCGGGAGTTTATGTTTGCAACAGTTTATTTAGGTCCTTTATGTCTGGCCGAAAGGCAAAGAGCTATTTATGTTGTTGAATTTTTGTTTAATCATTACCTCCAAAATTATGAACAACTTCCGGATTTTTATCTTAAAATTGCTCAGGAGGAAGGGCTAGAAAGAGGGGTAGCCGATTATATTTCGGGGATGACTGATAATTATTGCACGATGACCTTTAAGAATTTAGTGATGCCACGTTCTTCTGTACAGCTAAAGTGAAGAGATTTAAAGTCTTTGTTTTGGCTTTAGAGATTATGTCGAAGTTTATAAAAAAGTTTGAGAAAAAAGAAGGAAGTTGAGCATAAATCACGAATAGTTGGTAATTGTGTACTAAGATAAAATCAAGGTAAGGTGTTGAGGATTGTGCCCGGATTAATTCCCGAAGATTTTATTGACGACTTGCGTAATCGGGTAGATATAGTAGATTTTATCAGGGGTTTTGTACCCTTAAAGCGACAAGGACAAAACTATGTAGGTTTATGCCCGTTCCATGCTGAAAAAACGCCTTCTTTTGTAGTTTCTCCTCATAAGCAAATTTTTCATTGTTTTGGTTGTGGTAAAGGCGGAAATGTGTATACTTTTCTTATGGAACAAGGGGGACTTAATTTTCCCGAAGCTGTAACCCATTTAGCTAATCATTGTGGGATATCGTTGCCCCAAAAAGACTTATCTCCGGAGCAGGCAAGGCAGAATTCATTAAGAAAGAAATTTTATCATATTAATGAATTGGCAGCTAACTTTTTTCAAAAGATGCTTTATGAAACCAGAGGGAAAGAAGCGGTAGCATATCTTCAACAGCGTGGTTTAGATGAGCAAACATGCAAAAAGTTTTTATTAGGCTATGCCCCCAATGCTTGGGATGAGTTGAGCTGTTTTTTATTAGAAAAAGGGGTTACAGAAAAAGATTTACTTACTTTAGGATTAGCTGTACAAGGGCAGAAAGGTAATTTGATTGATCGCTTTAGAAACCGCTTGATTTTTCCGATTATGAATCCTAGTGGCAAAATTATTGGTTTTGGGGGAAGAGTACTTGATGATTCTTTGCCTAAATATTTAAATTCACCGGAAACACCTTTATTTCATAAAGGAAGACAGCTTTATGGGCTTAATCAAGCTAGAGGTTTTATGAGAAATAAAGACCAGGTAATTTTGATGGAAGGGTATCTGGATGTTATTACTGCTCATCAGCATGGAATTACTCAAGCTGTAGGTACATTGGGTACAGCTTTAACAGAGAATCAAGGTAGATTATTAATGCGGTACACCTATAATGCGGTTATTTGTTTTGATGCTGATCCTGCCGGTCAAGAGGCTACTATGCGAGGTCTAGATATACTACAACAATTGGGCATTAAGGTATCTGTAATGACTATGCCCGAGGGGCAAGACCCCGATGACTTTTTGAGAAAAGAGGGGCAAGTTAAATTTAAGCAATTAATTGCTCAAATTATATTCAAAAAAGGGATAG
>DUTO01000155.1 GCA_012842035.1 Clostridia bacterium
ATGCTCAAGCACAAAATTTGCAGGAAAGTGGAGTTGACGTAATTGTCGGTTTACGAAAGGGGAGTTCCTCTTGGGGTAAGGCCGAGGCTGACGGACTTAAAGTTTACTCGGTAGCGGAAGCAGCAGAAAAGGCTGATTTAATTCAAGTATTGCTTCCTGATGAGAAACAGGCTGAAGTATATAGAAAAGAAATTGCTCCCGGTTTGAAAGCCGGTAAAGCATTAATCTTTTCACATGGCTTTAATATTCATTTTGGACAGATTGTGCCCCCGGAAGATGTAGATGTGTTTATGGTTGCTCCTAAAGGACCTGGTCATATGGTGAGGAGATTATACACAGAAGGAACAGGTATTCCGGGATTAGTTGCTGTATATCAGGATGCTACCGGTAAAGCGATGGATTTAGCGCTTGCTTATGCCAGAGGAATTGGTTGTACACGGGCCGGTGCACTTTTAACGACATTCAAAGAAGAAACGGAAACAGACCTTTTCGGTGAACAGTGTGTTCTTTGTGGTGGTTTAACGGAATTAATTAGAGCAGGATTTGATACTTTGGTCGCCGCAGGTTATCAACCTGAATCAGCTTATTTTGAGGTTTGTCATGAGCTAAAGTTGATTATTGATTTGATTTATGAAGGTGGTATCGCTAATATGAGGTACTCGATTAGTGATACAGCAGAGTATGGAGATATCATGGTAGGGCGTCGTTTAATTACGGAAGAAACAAGAAAAGAAATGAAACAAGTTTTAAAGGAAATTCAGGATGGTACTTTTGCTAAAGAATGGATTTTAGAGAATATGGCAGGAAGACCGAAATATAATGCACTAAAGAAAATGGATGCCAATCATCCTATTGAAAAAGTAGGTCAGGAATTAAGAAAGAAGATGTCTTGGCTGAAAAAGAAATAACTTATGGAGGTGTACTCTAATGGAATCGGGTGCGGAAATCTTGGTTAAATGCTTGGAGAAAGAAGGTGTTGAGGTTATCTTTGGTTACCCGGGAGGAGCCGCTTTAGAAATTTTTGATGCATTACATCAGTCTAAACAGATTAGGACAATTTTGGTGCGACAGGAGCAGGGAGCTGCTCATGCTGCTAGTGGATATGCTCGGACAAGTAGGAAAACGGGGGTGTGTTTAGCTACTTCCGGTCCCGGAGCTACTAACTTAATTACGGGGATAGCTACTGCACATATGGACTCTATCCCGCTGGTAATTATTACCGGGCAAGTGCCTTCGCAAATGGTGGGGACTGATGCTTTTCAGGAAGTAGACATAACCGGGATTTCCGAACCGATCACGAAACATAATTACTTAGTAAAAGAGGCTGAACAGTTACCGAGAATTGTGAAAGAAGCTTTTTATATAGCAGGAAGTGGTCGTCCGGGACCGGTGCTGATTGATATCCCTAAAGATGTTTCCGTTGCTTTGGTCGAATATAAAGAATGTAAAAGTGTGAATTTACGAGGTTATAAACCGAATTTGATAGGGCATAAAGGGCAAATCAAACAGGTACTGAAGTCCTTGAAAAAAGCACAACGTCCCCTTATTTGTGCCGGGGGAGGAGTTATTAGTGCTCAGGCGGAAAAGGAGTTATTGTATTTGGCCGAAACATTAAACATCCCTGTAGTAAATACAATGATGGGGTTGGGGAGTATCCCGCGCGAACATCCCCTTTCCCTAGGGATGTTGGGAGTATATGGTTTGGCTAAGGCTAATTTAGCGGTACAGTCCTGTGACTTATTAATTGCTTTAGGGATGCGTTTTGATGATCGCGTTACTGGGGATGTAGAGAAGTTTGCCCCTCAGGCCCAAATTATTCATATTGATATAGACAGTGCTGAAATTGGTAAGAATGTGCACGCCGATATTCCTTTGGTAGGAGATTTGAAAATAGTTTTAAAGCAAATTTTTGAAGAACTGGAGCAAGAAAAAAAGGAAGCTTGGTGGTTAAATTTACAAGAGGTGGAAAAAACGACAGTAAAAGCAGTGGAGGAGGAAGAAGATTTAACTCCCGGTGAAGTCATAATGGCCTTAAATAAAATTCTATCTGAGGAAACAATTATTACTACTGATGTAGGGCAACATCAAATGTGGTCCGCACAAAGTTTAAGCTTTAAAAAAACGCGTACTTTTATTAGCTCCGGCGGTTTAGGAACGATGGGTTATGGCATTCCGGCAGGGGTAGGGGCTCAGGTAGCTTTTCCCGGTCGCCCTGTAGTAGTGATTACGGGTGATGGTAGTTTTCAGATGGGGATGCCGGAATTGGGTACTTGTTTAGCAGAGGATTTACCGTTAAAGATTATTATTGTTAATAATCAGGCTCTGGGAATGGTTAAACAGTTACAAGACCATTATTGTGAGGGGCGGCATGTGGCGGTACATTTTAAGAAAATGCCGGAATTCCGTTATTTAGCTAAAGCTTATGGTGCTTTGAGTCTACGTGTAGAAAAACGAAAAGACTTATTAGAAAACTTAGAGAGGTTTATCCATCATTCCGGTTTAGTTATTTTGGAAATTATGCTTTCTGCTCACCATAATGTTTATCCGATGGTTTTAGGTGGGAAGGGATTACAGGAAATGAATTGGGGAGAAAGTTTAGAGAATCAAAGGGAGGGAATGAGATGAGTACAGGTGATAAAAGAATTTATATCTTTGATACAACCTTGAGAGATGGCGAGCAGTCTCCCGGTGTGAATCTGAATATGGAAGAAAAATTGGCCTTGGCTCAACAGTTGGCTAGATTGGGTGTAGATGTAATTGAGGCCGGTTTTCCGATTGCCTCTTCCGGGGACTTTAAAGCTGTACAGCGAATCGCCAGAGAAATAAAAGGACCGGTGATTACGGCTTTAGCACGTACCAGTGAGCAAGATATCAGGGCTGCTTATGAAGCGGTAAAAGATGCTGAAAAGCCAAGGATTCATACATTTATTGCTACTTCGGAGATTCATATGCAAAGAAAATTACGGAAAACGAAAGAAGAAGTAAAAGAAATGGCTGTTAAGGCTGTTAAATTGGCGAAAAGTTTGGTAGATGATGTAGAGTTTTCGGCCGAAGATGCTTCGCGGAGTGAAATTCCCTTCCTTTGTGAGATTTTTACCGAAGTCATTGCTGCCGGTGCTAATGTTATTAATATACCTGATACAGTAGGTTATGCTACTCCTTGGGAGTTTGGGGAGTTTATCAAGGCTATTCGCGAAGGAGTGCCTAATATCTCTGAAGCGGTCATTAGTGTTCATTGTCATAATGACTTAGGAATGGCCGTAGCGAATTCTTTGGCCGCGGTTCGCAATGGAGCCAGACAAGTGGAGGTTGCCGTTAATGGTATTGGGGAACGGGCTGGCAATGCTTCTTTGGAAGAATTGGTGATGGCTTTTTATACGCGACGTCATTGTTTAGGATTTTCTACAGGAATTAATACGCGGGAAATATATCGCACGAGTAGGATGGTCAGTATACTTACTGGGATGCCTATTCAGCCCAATAAGGCGATTGTGGGGAAAAATGCTTTTGCGCATGAGTCAGGCATTCATCAAGATGGAGTCTTGAAAGAACGCGAAACATATGAAATTATGAATCCGGAAATGGTAGGGATAAGTTCGAATAAACTTGTTTTAGGGAAACATTCCGGGCGTCATGCTTTCAAAATTCAATTACAAAAATTAGGTTATGATTTAGAAGGTGAAGCTTTAGATAAAGCTTTTCATGAGTTTAAGCAGTTGACTGACCGAAAAAAGGAAATTTTGGATGAAGACTTAATTATGTTATTAGATAGCCATCTTTTGGGTAGTGGCGAGGAAGTATATGTGTTTGATCATTTACAGCTTTCTTCAGGTACAAAAATTTCTTCGACAGCTACTGTAGGTATAAAAATTAAGGAAGAATTAATAGAAGAAGCTGCTTGTGCTGATGGGCCTGTCGAAGCTACTTATAAAGCTATGGAAAAAATTGTTAATCTTCCCGTAAAATTGGAGTCTTACAGTATTAGTGCTGTTACGGAAGGAAAAGATGCGCAAGGTGAAGTTGTGGTTCGTGTTTCCGTAGTTGGAGAGACTTTTATGGGTAGGGGTTTGAGCGTAGATATTATTGAAGCGAGTGCTAAGGCCTATCTTAATGCTTTGAATAAGATTGTGAGGAAACATCCGGATTTAATTCAGTGAAAGATATACTATACCGTTTCCCGTTTCCTGCTTCTGTTTTAGCCGGGTACTGCCTCGGGTATCCGTAGCTA
>DUTO01000156.1 GCA_012842035.1 Clostridia bacterium
AATATTTGTCTTTACCTCCCCCCAGACGTGACCTTATCAGTAGAAAATACATGAAAATCCCTACTGTTATCGCTAACCGCGGTTGTCTGAATCAATGTAGCTATTGTTCGATTAATAAACTTTGGGGAAAGAATAGTTTAACACGCCCTGTCAATGAGGTTATTCAGGAAATAAAAACACTTAATCCTAAAAGAATTATTCTTCTGGATCCAAGTCCCACCTCCAACGAAGAATACGCAACTCAGTTTTTTCAAGCCTTAATTCCTTTAAACATAAAATGGTTCGGGCTAAGTACAATTGATATTGTAAAAAAACCGCACTTGTTTGACCTAATGGTTAAAAGTGGCTGTGAAGGAATACTGGCAGGCTTTGAAAGTATCAACAGTGCTAATCTTTTATCAGTTGAGAAAAGAACAAATAAGGTTGCTGAATATAAATATGCCGTAAAACAGTTTCATCAAGCCAATATCCCCATCCTCGGTTGTTTTGTCGCAGGTTTTGACCATGACACTAAAGAAAGTCTCCTGGATACTGTTGATTTTATTGAGGAAATCGGCATTGACCTTCCTCGCTTCTCTATTTTAACCCCTTTCCCCGGTACAGCATTGTTTGCTAACTACGAAAAAGAGAACAGAATCCTTACAAAAAACTGGGACCTCTATGATACCATGCATGTTGTTTTTGAACCTAAACACATGAGCCCTACCGAATTGCAAAAAATATTTTTCGAGATATGGAAAAAGTCTTACACCACCAAAAAAATATTAAAACGATTGCGTAATACTAAAAAAGAAAAAATAATTAAACTTAGTGCTAATCTCGGCTTTAAGTATTACGCCTATAAACTCAGAAAAGCAGGTGATTAAAGTGAAACTACATGGTGAAATCATTAAAATAGACTCTTTAACTTCAGAAACCATTAATGCTATGTATGCTTTAATGGATGAGTTTTATGACCAGATGACTCCTTCTGCTTTTAAGAAAGATTTAAGCGAAAAAGACTACAGTATTATGTTATATGATCAAAATAATGCTCTGAAGGGTTTTTCGACACAAAAAATGACGCAAGTTACAGTAGGGAAACAAGAAATATATGGTGTCTTTTCCGGAGATACCATTATCCATAAAGACTATTGGGGTAGTCTGACTCTTTTCAAAGTATTTGTGCAATATTTTTTTGCCTATGGAGAAAGTTATCCGGAGTTTTATTGGTTTCTCATCTCCAAAGGTTATAAAACCTATAAAATATTACCTGTTATTTTTAAAGAATTTTATCCCCGCGTAAATGTAGAAACACCGCCCTTTGCAAAATCGATTATGCATGCATTTGGAAAAACAAAATATCCCCATGAATATGATGAGACCAGCGGTGTAATTAAATATAAAACAGTAAAGGATAGGTTAAAAGATGGTGTTGCTGAAATTACAGAAAAACAACTTAAGAATAAAGACATTCAATATTTTTTAAGTATTAATCCGGGATATGACAAAGGGAACGACTTAGTTTGCCTGACCAAACTTTGTGTTGATAATTTAAGACCAACTGCTAGAAGATTACTTTGGGGGAAGTGATCACTTGCCGGAACGAATTAAATGCTACATCATCAATTCTTTTAGCCGCTTGCTCTATAAAAACGAATATAAAAAATTTCTTAAGATTAAAGACCTTAAAAAACAACAGTCAGAAAAGCTTGGGGAGATTCTAACAAAAAACAAAGCATGTGCCTATGGAAAAAAGTTCAATTTTCATAAAATAAAGAACATCACTGCATATCAAAATTTGGTTCCTTTAACCACCTATGAAGACTATATCCCCTACATTGAAAAAATTAAAAATGGTGAGAAAAATATTTTAACGAGTGAAGCTGTTTTAATTCTGGAACCCACCAGTGGTTCTACCTCTGCTACTAAACTAATCCCCTATACAAAATCGCTCCAAATAGAATTTCAAAAAGGTCTAAAACCTTGGCTTTTTGACTTATATACACAAAATCGCGGACTTAATTGGGGTAAAAGCTATTGGTCTATAACTCCCGCCATTATGCAAAAAAAATATACAAAAGGTGGTATCCCTATTGGTTTCGAAGAAGATAGTGATTACTTGGGAGGCTGGGGAAAAAGGCTACTGAAACATATTATGGCTGTATCCGCGAAGGTGGCCCAAGAAAAAAACATTGCTGCTTTTTATGACAAGACAGCCCTAGCCCTGTTAAAATGCAAAAATCTAACCTTTATCTCCATCTGGAATCCTACTCTTTTAATTTTAATCCTTGACCATATAGAAAAAAACTCGGCAAGACTTCTCTCTGAATTACCCCACAAACGACGGTCAGAGGTGGAAAAGTTTATACAAGATAAAACCTATCATAAATTGTGGCCACATTTAAAAGTCATCAGCTGTTGGGGTGATGCCCAGGCTCATCTTTATGCCGAAAAGTTAAAAATGCTATTTCCCCATGTTTATCTTCAACCGAAGGGGTTATTGGCCACTGAAGGGTTTATCTCCTTACCTTTTACCAATGAAAAAGGAGCTAGGCTTAGTATAAACTCTCATTTTTTTGAATTTATCTCCACCCGAGATAACAAAATATATCTTGCCCATGAACTGACCAAAGGTGAAGAATATGAAGTGGTAATCACCACCTCCGGTGGTTTATATCGCTATAAATTAAATGACCTCATTAAGGTTATAGGCTTTCAAGGAATTTTTCCACTATTAAAATTTAAGGGTAAGCGCGATAAGGTTTGTGATTTATTTGGGGAAAAGTTACATGAAAATTTTCTTAAAAACACGATGGATCACTTAGGGGTAAAGGATAGCTTCTATATGTTTGCTCCTGAGCAAAATAGATATGTTCTCTATATTCAAACTGAGCAAATCCCTCAGAATGTTGATCAAGCATTACGGGGAAATTTTCATTATGACTATTGCCGAAAATTAGGACAGCTCCAAGCAGTGAAAATCTTTAAATTAACCGGTGACCCTTTGCGAGAATATATCCATGAATGTGTCCAACGTGGTCAAAAACTAGGTGATATTAAACCAACCGTTTTACATTTAGAAAGCGGTTGGGATGAAGTATTTAAAGGAAACTATATTGTGGAAGGAGCTTAGCGATGAAAATAGCTTTTTTAGCTCCGGCAGGAGCTATGCACAGGTATGACGGGAGCTTTGGCAAAGCACTTCATTATGCCCCACTGACTCTTACCACTTTGGCAGCCTTAGTTCCGGAAGAACTTAATGCCGAAATAGCCATCTATGACGAAACAGCAGGGAAAATACCGCTCAATTTAGATGCAGAGCTCGTCTGTATTACTTGTATTACTGGTACAGCAACGCGTTGCTATGCCTATGCCGATTATTTTCGTAGTTTAGGAAAAACTGTCGTTTTGGGTGGAGTACATCCCACCATGTTGCCCGATGAAGCGGCTTTACACGCTGATGTAGTAATGACCGGCTTTACCGAGCAAACATTTCCCCAGATGTTATTTGATTATTTAAATCATAATTTAAAACCAAGGTATGAGCAAAACCACGACTTTACCATCGTCGGCAGACCTACGCCAAAAAGAGAACTCTTAAACAAAAAAAGATATGTTACCCTCAATACCTTGGAAGCTGTCCGGGGTTGTTCTTTACCCTGCACTTTTTGTGCTTACCCGGCCGCTTTTGGTAGAACAGTACATAAACGTCCCGTCAAAGAGGTGATCGCCGAAATTGAAGCTCTCAATTCCAAAGAGGTTTTATTTCCGGATGTCAATTTAATCACCGATAAAGCTTATGCTCTAGAGCTTTTTACCGCGATGATTCCTCTAAAAAAAATGTGGTTTGGCTTAGCCACCTCCTCAATCGGTATAGATGATGAATTGCTTAAAGTTTTTGAAAAAAGCGGCTGTAAAGGACTCTTGATTGGTTTTGAGTCCATTAAACAGTCCTCGCAAAGTTTTGTTCGTAAAGGTGTAAATAAAGTCTTGGAATATGAGGAACTGATGAAAAAACTTCATGATGCGGGAATTATTGTGCAAGGCTGTTTCGCTTTTGGGGGTGATGATGAAGATACATCGGTATTTGAAAAAACGGTGGAAATGGTAATCAAAACAAAAATAGATTTACCGCGCTATTCCATCTTAACACCTTTCCCGAAAACACAGCTCTATGCCCAACTGGAAGAGCAAGGCAGAATTACAGAACGCGACTGGGCCATGTATGACGTTGAACATTGTGTTTTTAAACCCTTAAAAATGACGAAAGAGGAATTAGAAGAAGGCATTACTTGGGCCTGGCGGGAAACCTATACTTACCGTTCAATTTTTCAGAGATTGGCCCCATTTAGAAATATTCCCTTTATCTCCTTACTTCTGAATATCGGTGGATACAGAGGTTATGCTAATAAATTTTCCATTTTCACCAGAGAAGTGATGACCGATAACAGTGATATTCCGAAGGTGGAAACAGCAACATGAAAATTACCTTTATTTTACCGGCAATCGGCAAAAAACCGGGGGAAAAATATATCGGCACATGGAAAATGGAACCCTTAACCATCGCTGTTTTGAAATCTCTTACCCCCCCTGATATTGAAACTGAATTCTATGACGATCGAATTGAATGTATTAATTATGATACTAAAACGAACCTGGTTGTCATTACCGTAGAAACTTATACGGCCCAAAGAAGTTACCGGATAGCTGATCAGTTTCGCCAACGCGGCATACCGGTTATTATGGGCGGATACCATGTCACCCTTTTACCAGAAGAGGCTCGCCAATATGCGGACAGTATTATCACCGGTAACGCCGAAGCTGTCTGGAAAACAATGCTACAAGACTTCCAAAATCAGAAGCTAAAAAAGGTCTATCACGGTACTGTAGAATATAGTGATGTTCCCCCAGATAAAAGTATTTTTGCCGGAAAAAAATATTTGCCCATTTCTCTGGTGGAAACCGGCAGAGGATGCTGTCATAGCTGTGAATTTTGTGCCATCTCCACCTATTATCACTGTAAATATTACCGACGCGAACATCAAAATATTATTCGAGATATACAGAACAGTACACATAACTTTTATTTTTTAGTTGATGATAACTTAATCGCTGATCTTAATAATGCCAAAACATTATTACAAAAAATTGAGCCTTTAAAAATCAAATGGGCCGGGCAAGGCACTCTAGCCATGGCTAAGGATAAAGAGTTATTAAAATTAATGAAAAAAAGCGGCTGTGAATTGATTTTAATCGGTTTTGAATCATTAGAAGAGGAAAGCCTTAAACAGATGAATAAATCCTTTAATGCCGCCCTGGGTGAAAGAGACGAACTCGTCCAACGAATTCACGATGCCGGGATAGGCATCTATGCCACTTTTGTCTTTGGCTATGACGGCGATACATATCAAACCTTTGCAGACACCTTGGATTTTGCGAAAAAACATAATTTTTATACCGCGGCTTTTAATCACCTTTTACCTCATCCGGGAACCAGATTATATCAGAGATTAAAAGAAGAAAAACGTTTAATTTATGATCAATGGTGGTTAGATGAACACTATATTTACGGCGATATTGCTTTTCAACCGAAAAATATGTCCGCTGCTGAATTAAGCCAGCTTTGCCGACAAGCGCGCAAGGAATTTGCCAATTTTTCCACTGTGGTTAAACGGGGGCTTTACAGTATAAAAAGGTCTAGTCCCTTGATGTGGCTGCTTTTTTGGTCTATGAATTTACGGCTGGGCAAAGAGGTTGACGAAAAGATGAAGATACCGCTAGGGAGGAATTTAGATGAACTGCCGAAATAAACGTTACATAATTGACCTGGCTTCTCCCTCTGAAGCAAAGGAAATATTGAAAATTTATGAAAGTGGAGATTTTACGGGAAAGATCTCGGTTCTCTATACACGGCGCCCTGACCCGATAAAATCACTGAGGCAAGAGGGGGAAAAAGTCGTCATCCCTATCTTAAAAGATCAAACAAACGGTAAAATCTGTGGAATGGGCTGTTGTGTAATACGTAAAGCCTATCTTAACGGGGAAATAAAAAATACCGGCTATTTAACAGGGTTGAAAATTTTGCCGGAATATCGCAAGAAGCTCCTTCCTATTACCGATGTCTATAATTTCTTATATGAGCAAACAAAAAACGAGGTAGATATATACTATACCACGATTCTCAAAGAGAATATGGCTGTACAAAAGATGCTGGAAAAAAAGCGTAAGAATATGCCTGAGTATCTCTACCAAGGTGATTATACGGTTTTTTGCTTTAGAACAGGCCGGAAAGTTTTTAAAACCAATAATTATCTTTTACAGAGAGGTCAACGTGAAGGACTTCTGCAATTTTTTAAAAAACAAGAAAAACAATATCAATTTTCGCCACAGATAACTACAATGTACAAAAACTTTAAGCAAGATGTTTTCACGCTTAGTGACCCCCAAGGTAATATCCTAGCCGCTTGTTTAGTTTGGAATCAACAAGACTACAAACAGTATCTTATCACGGAATACAAGGGAATTTACAAAATATTGCAGAGAATGCCCACAAAATTATGGGGGTATCCACCTTTACCTAAAAAAAACGCACCGGCAAATTATGCCTGTGTTTCAACGCTTTATGTTAAGAACGATGACCCTAATTTGGCCCGGTATTTTATAGAAAAAGTAGCAGAATACTCCCGGCAATATGATTTTTTAATGTTGGGTCTTTTTGAAAGTCACCCCCTGAAAACTATTTTTAAGCAGATTAAGCATCTAAAATATCAAAGTAGATTATATCTGGTGAGTTGGGATAATAAACAATATAACCTTAATCATAGACCCATAAATCTCGAGGTCAGTTTATTGTGAATTATTAATTTAAAATTACTTGCTTACCAAAAAACAGAGTAACAATTTTGTTACTCTGTTTTTTTCTGTCATAATTTCCAACACCATTGACTATATAATGAATAAACTCAAAGTTCAGTTAGCGAAAGCAGAGGTGTGGTTGCCTTGCAGAAACCCCAACCTTATTTCCGGATAATTCTTCTTTGTCTAACTCTCTTCTGTACAGGATGCGATTTTTTCCCTCGTCTGGAAAAAGAAACACCCCCAAAAGAATCACCAGCCCAACTAACCATCGTCTACACAGAAGATTCCTTTTTATATTTACCTCTCTATGTGGCGCTTCAGCAAAAATATTTTCAAAAAGAAAACCTAACCATCAACCTACAAAAGACAAATAAGCAAGCAGCTCTCACCGGGCTACGAACAGATGAATTTGACCTCATGTGCAGTGGACCGGAAAACGTCTTTTACGCTTATCAACAAGAGGAAGAAGAAAAACTCATTATGCTCGGTCAAATAGCTACTAAAACCGGTCATTTCCTGCTCGCCCGCAAAATTGAAGCACCTTTTACTTGGCCGGAGGTCAAAGGAAAAATAATTATAGGTACAGGAAGTGGGGATGTGGCCACAATTGCCTTAGAACATCTGCTTCGCAAACATGACTTGCGCCCTTTTCTCGATGTGCATATCATCAATAATCTTCCTCTCCCTCTGCAAGCCGGCACTTTTCTTAGTGGTACGGCTCAATTTATCCTGGCTACTGAACCAACCGCAACACTTTTAGAAAAAGATGAAGCCGGACTCGTAGTAACTTCCCTCGCTGAACAACTTAAAGTTAATATACCAACAGTGTTTTTTACGACTAAAAGCCAATTACAAGAAAACAAAGAAGTTTATCAAAGATTTATTATGGCTTTACAACAAGGGCTAAACTGGGTTCAAAAACATTCCCCGGAAGAAATAGCTAGCATAGCTCAAAACTTTTTCCCGGAACAAGAAGAAAAAACACTTTTAAGAGGAATCTGTCGTTATAAAAATCTCGGTTGTTGGTCAAAAACGCCTTTGCTGACAGAAAAGGATTTACAACCTCTACAGCAACTTCTCTTGGAAGCTCAAGAACTCACTTCCCCCTTACCGCTTTACGAATTATTCATCCCTTCACTTATCCCAGAATCTAGATAAAATTCTTCTTCGAAAATCAGCTCAAACCACTTGCAATTCTTGACTACCTCCCTAAGTTATGAAAAAAATAACTACCGCACAAGCTGATTTACTACTTTTAAGTGTAGCTTTTATCTGGGGCTCTACTTTTATCGTCGTCAAAAATGCTCTGGAAGGTATTACCCCTTTTGCTTTTAATTTCATTCGTTTTACCATAGCCTTTTTCTTTCTTTATCTGCTTTACAGACCGGGAAAAAAACTGTTCCGAAAAAAAATACTGCTTGCCGGGGCAAGCATTGGTTTTGTTCTTTTCTTAGGCTATACTTTACAAACAATAGGTTTAAAATATACTACGGCGGCTAATGCTGCTTTTATTACCGGATTATCTGTAATTATGGTACCTTTTTTAAATATTTATTTTACGAAACATTTCCCTCAACCAATTGTAATTGTGGGAGCACTTCTCGCTGCTATTG
This sequence comes from Clostridia bacterium, assembly GCA_012842035.1. Classification (GTDB taxonomy): domain Bacteria; phylum Bacillota; class Peptococcia; order DRI-13; family DTU073; genus DUTS01. The sequence continues at coordinate 8,454 of DUTO01000156.1, forward strand.
GTTTAGCCCTTTTAACTTTAAAAAATGAATTTATCATCCAAACAGGCGATTTTCTCATGCTGTTTTGTGCTCTTTGTTTTGCCCTCCATATCGTCCTTATTGCTCGCTATGCCACACACTACAACTCCACTCAACTGGCTATACTCCAAATTAGTGTGGTCGCCCTTTTTTCGTTTTTTGCTTTAATCCTTCATCCGGCTGAATGCTGGCCGACATCTTTTAGCAAAGATGTCTGGATTGCTTTAGCCCTAACAGCTATTCCGGCTACGGCCTTAGCTCTCCTGGTCATGAATGGAGTACAAAAATTTACTACAGCTAGCCGTACAGCCATTATTCTGGCCACGGAACCCGTTTTTGGTGCACTCACCGCTTGGTCATATGGAGGAGAAATTCTCACCAAACTAGACCTTTTTGGAGCTAGCTTAATTCTTCTCGGTATCCTTCTTGTAGAATTAAAAAACAAACAACCTAAGTTGTCTCATGAACAAGTGCAGAAAGAACGGAAACTCGAACAATAATTCCCAATAACTTATGATGTTTATCCACTACGGCCAAGGGATATTTCGCCGTTGAAGCAGCCGGCAGTAAGTCCTCAACATAAGTCTCAGGGGCAGTAACAAAATAATCATTAAGTAAAATGTCTTCCAGTTTCTGATGCTTTGGGGAAGCCTTTAGGGCATCGTCAATCGTCACCAAACCACATAATCTCCTTTGGTCATCAACAACAAAAACACTGGAAATACCGGCATTTTTCATTTCTTTGATCGCTACTTTAGGTCCATCCTTAATGGAAACAAGAGCACCGGGTTTAAACATAATATGCTTAGCCTGTAAAACCTTGGTTTTATCTACATCTTGCACAAAATTAGTAATATAGTCATTCACAGGATGAGTTAAAATTTCCTCCGGAGTACCAATCTGTTCAATCTCTCCCTCTTTCATCACGGCCACTCGATCCCCTAATTTAAAAGCCTCATTAACGTCATGAGTAATAAAAACAATCGTCTTTTTCAACTTAGCCTGAATATCTAAAAGCTCTACTTGCATCTCCCTTCTAATTAAAGGGTCTAACGCACTAAAAGGCTCATCCATCAATAAGATATCCGGGTCATTAGCTAGAGCTCGCGCCAACCCCACCCGCTGACACATTCCCCCACTCAACTGATGAGGATATTTATCTTCCCAGCCGGCCAAACCTACTGTCGCCAAAGTTTCTCTGGCAATCTCTACTCGCTGTTCCGGAGGAACATCACGAATTTCCAAACCATATTCTACATTTCCCAATATAGTACGATGTGTAAACAGCCCAAAATGCTGAAAAACCATCGCTACTTTTTTTTGTCTAAATTCTCTTAACTCCTTTTTCTTGTACTCCACAATGTTCGAACCATCGATATAAATATTCCCGGCAGTGGGGACATTAAGTAAATTAAGACAACGCAATAAAGTTGATTTTCCACTTCCCGAAAGCCCCATAATCACAAAAATTTCCTCTTCTTTAACCTCAAAAGAAACATTATTAATTCCTACTGTATTTCCTGTTTCCTTTAAAATTGTTTCTTTCGATTCCCCTTTTTGTAACCTTTTTAAAACAGCTTTAGGATTACGACCAAATATTTTAGTTAAATTTTCTACTTTTATTTTTACAGACATTTTCTCCACCCATTTCTCTTTTCAAAAATTTATCCTTATTGTTCCGGTATTTTATATTTATCAGCTATACCTTGTGTAATACGATCAATAATAATCGCCAGAATCACAATACTTAAACCGGCATCAAAAGCCTGAGCAATTTCAATCCGCCCAATTCCAGCCAAAACTTCATAGCCTAAACCTTTAACCCCAATCATCGAAGCAATAACAACCATGGAAAGAGCCATCATTGTCGTTTGGTTAATTCCCGTCATAATTGTCGGTAAAGCCTGAGGGAGCTGTACTTTAACCAAAGTCTGCCAGGATGAAGAACCAAAAGCATAAGCTGCTTCAACCATTTCTCGGGAAACACTCTTAATCCCTAAATTAGTTAATCTAATTACCGGGGGCAAAGCATAAACAATAGTGGCAAAAACTGCCGGTACCATTCCTAACCCAAAAAACATCATCGCCGGAATTAAATAAACAAAACTAGGCATTGTTTGCATAGCATCAAGAATCGGTTTAACAACCACCTCAACCTTTGCACTATACGACATCCAAATTCCAATGGGTAACCCCAGCAATAGCGACAAAGCCACTGATGTTAAAACAATCGCCAAGGTGGACATTGTTAACTCCCAAAGTCCGAAAACACCAATTAAAGAAAGAGAAAAAGCATAGAAAATACCTGATTTTAGATTCTTATATCTCCAACCAAGGAAAAAAACTAAAAGCACTAGAACCCACCAAGGTAACCAGTGCAAAAAAGAATCTACCTTTAATAAACAAAATAAAATTACCTTATTCAGAACCTCGAAAAAACCCATAAAATTATCTAAAAGCCATTCCACAAAAATTTCGACATAAATACCAAGTTTAAAACTAATAAATTCTGGAAATGTTTGCATAAATAAGTTAGTTGCTGCTTATTAGGCAGCAACTAATTCACCTCTCTATTTCTATTTTTATTGCAGTACTTTTTCTACTTTTGTCACTACATCTTTAGGTACCCATGTAGTCCATAAGTCTTTATGCTTTTTCAAAAACCATTGTGCCGCAACCACAGGCTCCACATTATTTTCTTCCATATAAGCCAAGGCTTCATTCGTTAAAGCCGTACTCGTTTGATAGTTTTTCAAGAACTCTACAATTTCTGGTACCCTTTGTGGTAATTCTTTATTCACACAAATCGTTACAGGAATAGCAGGAAAAGCACAAACATAACCGTTTTCCCATTTTTCTTCATCAAAAGCAGGTTCCTCTATATAAGTCATATCATATTTACCCATGATCCACTCCGGCTCCCAATAGTAACCAAGCCAAGGTTCACCTTGTTCGATGGCTTTGACAATTGAAGTGGCCAATGCTGTGGAAGAACCCGGTCTAAATAAATTATAAGTTTCATCTAAACCATAGCTTTCCACTTTCTGACTGACAATACGATCCGCTTCCCAATCAGGAATCGCTCCATAAATCCGTCCTTTACTTTTATCCTCCGGGTCGCGAAAAACTTTCCAATATTTGGGCAAATCGGAAACCGACTTTAGTTCAGGAGCTATAGGCTTTATGCCTCTTGCCGGGTCACCTTCAATCACATAAGTCGGCACATAAAATCCTTGCCGATTATCTCCGAAATTAACAGATAGCTCTACAATATCACCATTTTCCACGGCTTCCGGATACATCGACAAATTATCGGTCCAAATTTCCATATAAATATCGATATCTCCCCGTTTTAAACCTTCAAAAGTAATGCCTGTTGTGCCCGGAGTTATCTCTGTTTCATAACCATAGCCTTCCTCAATAATCAAGCGGGCTACTTCATTATGAAACTTGATACTGTCCCAGCCGGCATCGGCAAAAACTAACTTAGCTTTCCCTTTTGGTTCAGAGAACGTAGTTTCTGTTTTCCCACAAGCTGTGCCCAAAACCATAATCACCAAGAAAATACTAATTAGCATCGGTAGCAATTTTTTTCTTTGTACTCTAAATTGCATAAGACTAAACACCTCCGTTAAATGTCTGAAAAGCCATTGCTTCCGTCTGATTACTTAATAAGAATACCACCCCTACAACTTGCTGTCAAGCTCCAAATTGTAGGTTGGGGGTTGCGCATATTGTTCAAGCCAAGTAGCTACTTCTTCCCTTCCTTCACCTGTTACAGCAGAAAAAATTATCAGAGAAAAGTCTTCCCCTAAATGCAAAACATTTTTAATTTTTTCCTTTTGTCTTAACTGCTTACTTCGAGAAAGCTTGTCTGCTTTGGTGGCAATTACTAAATAAGGTAACCCCTGCTCGACAAGCCACTCCTGCATTAAAATATCATCTTTAGTAGGAGTATGCCGAATATCAACCACCTGAATTATGCCCACTAATTGCTGACGGGTATATAAATATTCCTCAATAAACTGCCCCCAAAGAGACTTCATTTTTTTCGAAACTTGGGCAAAACCATAACCGGGCAAATCTACAAAAAACCAAGCACCATTAATTTGATAAAAATTGATGGTTTGTGTTTTTCCGGGTGTACTACTCGTACGAGCTAAGTTTTTTCGATTTAAAAATTTATTAATAAAAGAAGACTTACCGACATTGGATCTCCCCACTAAAGCAATCTCCGGTTGTAAAGATTGCGGATATTGACTAGAATTAATCGCACTTAACACATATTCCGCTTGCACAATCTTCATGACTTCTCCTCCAAAGCAATTTTTAAAACCTCGGCCATATTTTCCACTAACTCAAACTTTAAGTCTCTTTTAATTTTGGCCGGAATCTCCTCTAAATCTTTTTTATTTTCTTGGGGTAAAACAATCACTTTACTTCCGGCAC
>DUTO01000157.1 GCA_012842035.1 Clostridia bacterium
CTCTTTCACCACCCCATAGCCTTTTTTCCTGAACATAAATTAAGAATCAAAGTAGCTAATTCTAACGAATCATGACGAATATAATCATTTTCTTGTAGCAAAGGAGCCTGAATTAACTTAACAGGCATTGTCGCAATTTTTTCCCGATCTATTTCCACAAGTTGAGCCCCTTCAAGAATATATTTAGTCATGGCTGCCGAAGGTACTTTTTTATTATTCACAATCATATAGTCCACTAGTCCTTCTACCGTATGATGATATAAAGCCTCTAAATGCTCACTGGCAGTATAGTTCCGCGTCTCTCCCACCTGAGTCATCACATTACAGACATATATTTTCAAACCGGAAGCTTTTTTAATTTCCTCCACCATACCCGGAATTAATAAATTAGGAATCACACTCGTATAAAGACTACCCGGACCTAAAATAATCGCCTCCGCCTCTCTAATAGCGGCAAGCGCCTCCGGAGTTGGTTGACAAACTGCAGGCTTAAGAAAAACTTTCTTAATTCGCTTTTCTGTTTGAGCAATAGACGATTGCCCCATAAGGAGCGACCCATCTTCTAATTCGGCACCCAACCTTAAATCAGTATACGTAGCAGGTACTACCTTACCCCTAATAGCCAAAACTTTTCCCGCTTCATGTAAAGCCGTTTCAAAACTTCCCGTCAAATCAGCCATGGCCACAAGTAAAAGATTCCCTAAACTATGACCGGCAAGCTCCTCCCCTCCGGTAAAACGATAATTAAACAAACTTTCCATCGCGGATTCTGTATCGGCCAGAGCTACTAAACAATCACGCAAATCTCCGGGAGGCAAAACACCTAATTGACCACGCAGCCTGCCCGAACTGCCACCATCATCAGCCACCGAAACAATAGCCGTAATATTGGAGGTATATCCCTTTAACCCACGTAAAAGAACAGAAAGCCCCGTTCCTCCTCCAATAGTGACAAGACGAGGTCCCTTTTTCAAATGTTGCCGTTGATAAACGCTTTTCACATTTTTGCGCATAGAGCCGGGGAAAATCGAGTTAATTACCGTCTTTATGACCTGCCTAAAATTCATCCGCCCTTCTCCTCTACACTCTTTTTAAAATATCCCTGTGCCTAATTATAATTCTATATTCCTGTGAAGCTAACCGTTCTCCCAAACAATTAGCCAAAACAACAGAACGATGCTGGCCACCGGTACACCCAATGGCAATCACAAGATGCGTTTTTCCCTCACGCACATAATTAGGTAAAAGAAAGGTTAAAACATCATTATATTTTTGCAAAAACTCATCCGTAGCCGAAAATTGACGCACATATTCATCTACTTGCCGATCACAACCCGTCAAAGGACGCAAATCCGGTACATAAAAAGGATTAGGCAAAAAGCGTACATCTACTACTAAATCTGCATCTAGAGGAATGCCATACTTATAACCAAAAGACATGATCGTAATATGCAATTTTACTTTATCATTGTCCGGCCCATAAAGGTCAGAAATTTGCGCCTTTAATTCATTGGGTGTCAGCTCTGATGTATCAATAACTTTGTTAGCAATACCACGTAATTCCTCCATACGTTTCCTCTCCCGCCGTATCTCCTCTAACAAAGGCCCACGACCGGAAAAAGGATGCCGCCTTCTCGTCTCCTTAAACCTTCTAATTAATACTTCTGTAGTAGCCTCCAAGAAAAGTATTTCATACGGACA
>DUTO01000158.1 GCA_012842035.1 Clostridia bacterium
CCTTGCCTCTCGTCTCCAAAAATAATATGAAGCTTTCTATTTCCTTTTTTATTTGCCTAAACACCTCAGGCAATTTATTAACCAAAGGTGCCATTTTAACCTGAGACAGTTGATAACTATAACCATTTCTCACTATATGACGAAATCCCCGGTATTCGTCTAGCATATTTCTCACTTCTTTTGAAACTACCGCAGGTCGAACCAACTCAATTTCAGACGCCATTTGCCGCAAAAGCTCCTGGTGCCAAATATCTCCTTTAGGTCTTGTTTGGTCTACATTAGCCGCAATTAATTCAAAAGTTCTTTCCAATGCAGTATAAAAGCTATGGAGATTTAAGGCCACACTATCCAAGTAAAACTTATCACCCGTTTTGCCAGCCCGTTCCCATCCTGCCTGGGTTCGATAAATAATCTGTTCTATTTCGAATAGTTCTTCACGGATTCTACTAATTAATGTTAAATATTCTTTATTCATATTTCGATCCCTTCTGTTTCAATAGTCTTACGTAAGGAATCACGACATGCTTTAGCATCAACTAAATCCACTTTAAAATCAGTACTTAATCCAGTCACTGCACCAACCGCTGCATAAAATTTATCATCAGGAACATCCCATACTGCTAAATCAACATCAGACCAAGGAGTAAATAAAGATTGCTTCGTTAAAGAACCAAAAACCACTACTTTCTTTGCCGCAAATTGTTCTTTTAAAATAGAGGCAGCTTTCTCGGCAAGGTTCCAAGCCTCCTGAAAACGGCTAGACAAAGATACATCCTTCTGTAAAAAATCCTTTGCAAAAGTAAGAGGGTATTTTTGGGCATAGTAATTAGCCAAATCTTCTTGTTTGATGCTCATTTTTAACCCTCCCTTTGAAATATTACGGAAACTCTTTGGTAAAATTATACTACATTTACCCTCGTATCTCAAATATAACCATCCCCGTGCCTTACTACCTCTTCTTCAACAAACCAAAAAAGCCTCGTGCCAATTCATTCCCAATTTGTCTACCAATGGAACTCATCGCTGATTTAGCCATTTTTTCGAAAGGGGTATCCGACCCTTTACGCCCGCTCTGAGACGAAGAAGTCTCTGCACTGGAACGCTGCTTTGCTAATACGTCATCTTTTGCTTTAAACTGCTGTTGCTGGAGCAATTCATAAGCGGACTGGCGGTCAATCTCCCGCTCATATTTACCCAACAAAGGTGACTTTTTCATCACCTTTTGACGTTCCTCAGCTGTAATCAGCCCAATTTGACTACGTGGCGGTAAAATATACGCTCTTTCCACCATCGAAGGACGTCCTGCCTCATCTAAACAAGAAATTAAAGCCTCCCCTACTCCCAGTTCAGTAATTGCGTGAACCACATTAAGCTCCGGATTAGCCCGAAAAGTTTCCGCAGCCGCTTTCACTGCCTTTTGCTCACGGGGTGTAAATGCCCTTAAAGCGTGCTGAACCCTATTCCCTAATTGCCCTAAAACCTTATCCGGTATATCCAACGGATTCTGCGTGATGAAAAAGACTCCCACCCCTTTGGAACGAATCAGCCTTACAACCTGCTCAATTTTCTCTAATAAAACTTTGGGTGCTTCCTCAAAAAGCAAATGAGCCTCATCAAAGAAAAAGACAATTCTAGGTTTTTCCACATCTCCTACTTCCGGCAAAACTTCAAACAACTCTGCTAAGAGCCACAGCAAAAAAGTCGCATACAAAGTAGGCGCTTGATACAATTGCTCGGATGCCAAAATGTTGAGATGTCCTCTCCCTTGAGCATCCGTTTTCATGAAATCCCAAATATCTAAAGCCGGCTCACCGAAAAGGTAATTTCCGCCTTGTTCTTCCAAGGTCAAAAGTGCCCTTTGAATAATGCCAATACTTTGTTTGGAAACAGCACCATATTTAATCGTAAATTCTTTACTGTTTTCCCCTACATAACTTAACATCGCCTTTAAATCTTTGAAGTCGAGAAGCAACATTCCTAAGTCATCAGCAATTTTAAAAACAATATTTAAAATGCCACTTTGCGTATCATTCAAATTTAAAAGTCTCCCTAACAACAATGGTCCCATTTCCGAGATAGTTGTCCGCACAGGATGACCCTGCTCAGCAAAAACATCCCAAAAAACAACCGGGAATGCGCTATAATTAAACCCCTCCAGCCCCAGTTCTTTGACGCGTTTTTCTACATGCGGATTCCCTTCGCCGCTAATACAAAGTCCCGCTAAATCACCTTTAACATCAGCTAAAAATACTGGCACGCCAAGGGAACTAAACGACTCTGTCAGCACCTGCAGGGTAATCGTTTTACCTGTCCCCGTAGCCCCGGCAATTAACCCATGACGATTAGCCATTTGCGGTAATAAAAAAACCTCTTTCTCTTTTTTCGCTAATAATATTTTACCGGTTTCTTTCATCTTCCCCCTCCTCAAGACAAAAATCACTCAAAACTACTACTTTATTCAACAAAACAATAATAATTCCTACCAAGAACTAGGAACAATGGAAAGTAATTAGCAATCGTATTCTTTTGGTGAAAGTTTAAATACATATTAAAAGAAACTTTGGCACAAAATAAATGTTGAAAATATAAAGAAAGGAAGGATTCAATGAATAAACAACACATTCACTGTATTATTAACGACTGTCATTATTATGGTCAAGGTAACAAATGCATGGCCGAAGAAATTCTGGTTACCACTAATGACTTTGGTGTAATCCAGCCTGATGAAGTTGATTGTAATATGGCTGCAGAATTAAGCCCTCAAACAGCAGGCACATGTATGGGCACCTGTTGTAAAACCTATGTTCCCAAAGACTCCAACAAAACTACGGTCGACGGAGTTA
>DUTO01000159.1 GCA_012842035.1 Clostridia bacterium
TTAAATAATTCCAAAAGAGAGTCACAATGACCATCGACTATAAGCATTTATTTTCACTCCTTTAATTAAAAAATAAAAAAAGCCTGTTCAAATAAACAGGCTCAAAAACAACAAAACAAATTAATTTCTTTATCTTGGTTCAACAATTAATTTAATTGCAGTTCGTTCTTCACCATCAATTAGAATGTCAGTAAATGCTGGAATACAAACCAAGTCTACACCACTAGGAGCTACAAATCCTCTGGCAATCGCTACTGCTTTAACTGATTGATTCAAAGCACCTGCGCCAATAGCTTGCATTTCAGCAGACCCTCTCTCTCTAATAACTCCTGCCAATGCACCTGCAACTGCATTTGGACTAGACTTTGCTGAAACTTTAAGCACATCCAATCTAGTAACCTCCTTCAATTATATTGTATAATTTTTTATTATTGTATTATTGTATATATTCAACATGCATTAAAAAATTCCTTTATATTTTAGCAAAAATAATCATTAATTCTAAAAAATTCTTAAAAAATAAGAAAAAAAACTATTTTAGCCAAAAAAGCTTTCTTTAATCCTCAAAATATCTAAACATTTACCTGATTCCGAATCAATTTTTAAAGAAACAGCATTAAAAATTGTTTCTCCACCGGCAATCTCAAAACGAGTAGGCAACTGAGTAATAAATCTTTGAATAATTAATTCCTTCTTCACACCTAAAACTGAATTACGAGGTCCTGTCATCCCGATATCTGATATATATGCAGTACCTTGAGGAAGTATGCGCTCATCAGCCGTCTGTATATGAGTGTGAGTGCCAAGCACAGCAGAAACTTGACCATCTAAATACCAACCTAAAGCTACTTTTTCGGAAGTAGCTTCAGCATGAAAATCAATAATAATAATCGGAGTTTCTTTTCGTATTTCTTTAATAAGTGTCTGAGCAATACGAAAAGGACAATCTAAAGTCGGTAAAAAAATACGGCCAGAAAGATTAATTATCCCAATTTTTGTTTTTTGAGCAAGCTTAACAACCGTACTTCCTCTTCCGGGTGTATTGGGAGGATAATTAGCCGGTCTAATTATATTTGGTTCATGTTCAATAAATTGCATAATTTCTTTTTTATCCCAAACATGATTACCCATCGTAATAAAATCGACTCCGGAATTAAAAAATTCATAAACTATATCCGGAGTAATTCCCTTTCCGCCCGCTGCATTTTCGCCGTTAGCAATAACAAAGTCATATTGCTTGCCCTTAATTTTAAGGTATTCTTTTATGGCATTACGCCCAGGACGACCAACAATATCACCAATCACTAAAACATTTAACATATCTTTCTCCTTCTAAATTTACTTGCTTTATTTTATCCTAAGAATTATTGTTTAAAAATAAGAACTCGTCCATCCTCTCTTAAAGCAATTATTTCATTTTTAAAACTCTCTGGCTGTAAATTTTCTAACATATCTTTAATATAATCATCTTGCACCGGAAGGTCTTCTTCTGCAAAAATAGTTTTTTCTTCACTAAAAAGAAATTTTTTAAAATGAACATGTAATAATTTAATTATTAAAGAAATTTCTTTTTGGGTTAAAGTATCAGCATCTCTAGTAATTATAACCCTAGTTAATTCCGATTCATAGTCATAATTTATAATTATCTCCCGCGGTGTTTCGTTTTTTTCGAAAAACAAATATGCTTGAATAGATATATTTAATTCATCACTAAATTTATTTAAAAGAGGTTTTTGTAAATTACCACATAAAATAAATATTAATTTTAAAGTATTTTCCTGAGGATAATAATTAAGAGAACATATTTCCGGATATCGTAGAAGGAGAGAAGTAAACAAAACAATACTATCTTTTTCATCATCAACTGAAGTAATTTTTTTATACAAGGTCATAATTACACCAACCTTTAGCAAATTATTATAAAACAGATACTTTTTTAAAAGAAAAAGCGACCAAATGGTCGCTTTTATTTTGCATAATCAACTGCTCTTGTTTCTCTAATTACAACAACTTTTATCTGACCAGGATAATCAAGGTTTTTCTCTATTGATTTAACAAGTTCACGAGCCATCGTCACTGAATTTGCGTCACTAATTTTTTCAGGTTTAACAATAATTCTAATTTCACGACCGGCCTGAATAGCTAATACTTTTGAAGGTGTAGAAA
>DUTO01000013.1 GCA_012842035.1 Clostridia bacterium
AAAGAATTTTGCCCGGAAACAGAATTTGCTTCATTATTATGAAGTAGGACGTTGTGGAATTGAACATTGCTTTTTACCGGAACAGGGGCTGGTTTTACCCGGGGATGTAGTCATTGGAGCTGATTCTCATACCTGTACTTATGGTGGTTTAGGTGCTTTTTCTACCGGGGTAGGAAGTACGGATTTGGCTGTAGGAATGGCTTTAGGTGAACTTTGGTTCAGAGTTCCGGAGACCATGAAAATTGTTTTTAAGGGTAAACCACGTAATCCTTGGGTTAGTGGCAAAGATTATATTTTGGCCTTAATCGGTAAAATTGGGGTGGATGGAGCTCGCTATAAGGCATTAGAGTTTACCGGGGAAGCGATTAGAGCTTTATCGCTAGAAGGAAGGCTTACTATGGCGAATATGGCTATAGAAGCTGGGGCCAAAAATGGGATTATGGTTGCTGATGAAAAAACGATAGAATATGTAGAAAAAAGAGCCCAGCGAGCATGGCGGATTTATGAAAGTGATGAGGATGCTATTTTTAGTGAGATTATCGAAATAGATGTTACGAACCTTCAGCCTCAGGTGGCTTTTCCGCATTTGCCTTCTAATGTGAGGGATGTTTCAGAGGCTACAGAGGTGGAGATTGACCAGGTAGTGATTGGCTCCTGCACGAATGGGCGTTGGGAAGACTTAATAACTGCGGCTAATATTCTTCAAGGGAAAAAAGTCCATCCACGTGTGCGAGTTATTGTCATTCCCGGTACACAAGAGATTTATTTGCGAGCTGTTCGAGAAGGCTTAGTAGAGATTTTTGTTGAAGCGGGAGCGGTAGTTAGCACTCCGACGTGTGGCCCTTGTTTAGGCGGCTATATGGGAATTTTAGCTAAGGGTGAACGTGCAGTGGCGACAACGAATAGAAATTTTGTGGGTCGGATGGGTCATCCGCAAAGTGAAGTTTATTTGGCTAATCCTGCTGTTGCTGCTGCTTCGGCTATCCTTGGTCGGATTGCTTCTCCTGAGGAGGTGAAGGAATAATGGGTCTAAGCAAATTAAGGGGTAGAGCATGGAAAGTAGGAGATGATGTCGATACGGACTTAATTATTGCAGCTCGTTATTTGAATCGTTCAGAGGGCGATTATTTAGCAGAACATTGTTTGGAGGATGTAATTCCTAATCTCCAAGCTAAGGTTCAGCCGGGAGATGTTTTAGTGGCGGGGAAAAATTTTGGTTGTGGTAGTTCACGGGAACATGCTCCCGTTGCCTTGAAATATGTAGGTTTTAGTTGTATTATTGCCGCAAGTTTTGCCCGCATCTTTTATCGTAATGCCATTAATATTGGGCTTCCTGTAGTTGTGGTACCTGAAGCTACCAAAGTACTTAAAGAAGGTGCGCTTTTAGAGATAGAACCAAGTACGGGAATAATTCAAGATTTAATGAACCAAAAAATTTATCAAGGAGAAGCTTTTCCCGCTTTTATGTTAGAAATTCTAAATTGTGGTGGAGCAATTCCTTATGTTCAAGAGAAGGTGAAACATAATGTTTAAATTAGCGGTTTTGCCGGGAGATGGTATAGGGCAAGAAGTTACAGAACATGCTTTAAAAGTTTTAACAGCGGTAAAAACAAAATATGACCTTGCTCTTACTTATCGACTCGGTTTAATTGGTGGCAAAGCTATTGATGAAATAGGAGACCCTTTCCCTCAAGAGACGCAAGAACTGGTCGCTCAAAGTGATGCCGTTTTTTTGGGAGCGGTAGGTGGACCGAAGTGGGATAGTCCGGAGAAAAAAGTACGTCCGGAACAAGGACTATTAGCTATTCGTAAGGCTTTACGTCTTTATGCTAATTTGCGACCTGTTCAATGTTGGCCACAGTTAATCGAACAATCTCCTTTTAAAAAAGAAAAGATTGAGGGAGTAAATTTGCTTATTGTACGCGAATTAACCGGTGGAGCTTATTTTGGGGCTAGGGGTACAGAGATAAAAAATGGGGAAAGGAAAGCTTTTGATACGATTGAATATAGTGCAGAAGAAATTAGGCGTTTAGTTAAAGTGGCCTTTAAGTTGGCAGGGCAAAGACGTAAAAAGCTTACATCTGTAGATAAAGCGAATATCCTGGAAACTTCTCGCTTATGGCGGAAAATTGTTTTGGAAGAAGCGGCTAATTATCCTGAAATTACTTTAAATCACCTTTATGTAGATAATTGTGCCATGCAGCTTTGTTTAAATCCCGGACAGTTTGATGTTCTCGCTACGGAAAACACCTTTGGTGACATTCTTTCGGATCAAGCTTCTGTCTTAGGCGGTTCTTTAGGTATGTTACCCTCGGCAAGTATTGGGGATGGACCGGCTTTATATGAACCTGTGCATGGTTCGGCCCCTGATATTGCGGGACAAAATAAGGCCAATCCTTTGGCCGCCATCCTTTCTGTAGCCATGATGTTGCGTATCTCTTTGTCGTGTTTTGAAGCAGCTTTGGCCATAGAAAAGGCAGTAGGACGTGTTTTAGAGCAAGGTTTAAGAACAGCAGATATTTGGGCACCCGGCTGTATTCGTGTGGGAACTAGTGCTTTAGTTGATGCGGTGATTAAAGAATTGAATTAAAAAAGTTGTTTTTATTCTAAAAATAAATGCAGGTAAATTATCTTCAAAGGAGAATAAGTATGAATAATAGAGTGATTGAGAATGAATAAATAAGGTGAAGTATAGTTAGGAGGAAAAGAGTTGAAAGTTCTTGTTGCCGAGGATAGTAGATATTATCAAAAAGTACTACAGGATACTTTAAATAGTTGGGGTTATACAGTTGTTATGGCCAATAATGGTATTGAGGCTTTAGAAAAGCTTAGTGAAGAAGATGGCCCCAAATTAGCGATTATTGATTGGGTAATGCCACATGTAGATGGTCTTGAAGTATGCCAAAAAATCCGAGAGATGGTTAATAGGGGCTATATTTATCTGATTCTTCTCACGGTAAATGCAAGTAAAGAAGATGTTGTTAGAGGGCTTGAAGCCGGTGCGGATGACTACATTATTAAACCATTTAATGAAATGGAATTAAAATTTCGCTTAAAGACAGGAGAAAGGATAATTAATCTAGAGGATCAGATTATGCAACTCGCTTTGACTGATCCTTTAACGGGTCTTTTAAATCGAAGGGCTTTTATTGACCGTTTGGAAAGTGAAATAAATCGTTATCAGAGATTAGAGGAATCTCTTTCTTTGATTATGGTCGACTTAGATGACTTTAAAAAAGTAAATGATAATTATGGTCATTTGGTTGGAGATGAAGTTCTAAAGGGTGTTGCTAAATGTTTTTCTTCAATTTTAAGAAAATATGACTTTATTGGGAGATATGGAGGCGAGGAGTTTGTTATTTGTTTACCGGGCGTAAAAATTAAACAAGCAGGAGAGATTGCGGAAAGATTACGTATAGGTATGAAAGAGCTTATTGTCAATAAAGAAACAGAGCCCTTAAAGCTTAATGTAACAGCAAGTTTTGGAGTATCTACTTTAGGGGAAGATGCCTTTAATGTTCATACTTTGACTAAAAAAGCTGATGAAGCATTATATGTAGCAAAAACAAGAGGAAAAGACCAGGTAGTATTAAGTGAAAATTATTAAGCAATTTTTATGCAGATAGGTTTAAAACATAAAGAACCATAAAGAGGGTTTTAAAAAGTGGTCCTATCAGGATCACTTTAATAATTTTTTTGTTGTTATACTATAGCGTTTATTTTTAAATGCTGTTATAATAAAGATATTTACTATTATATGGGAGGTAATTTAATGCAAAAGAGAAAAGTTATTTTTCAAGAAGACTTATGTAAAGGTTGTGAACTGTGTAAAATTGCTTGCCCGCGTGGGATAATTAAAATGGCAGATTATATAAATACAATGGGGTATCATCCGGCTCAGCTTAGTGAACCGGAAAAATGTAGTGGTTGTCTTTCTTGTGCCTTGATGTGCCCTGATGTGGTAATTCGTGTAGAAAGAGGGGGAGTAGCATGAGTAAGGTGTTGATGAAAGGAAATGAAGCGATTGGAGAAGCTGCAATTAAAGCCGGTTGCCGTTATTTTTTCGGTTATCCGATTACTCCCCAGAGTGAGCTCCCCGAATATTTGTCCTGGAGGCTTCCCGAAGTAGGAGGAGTATTTTTGCAAGCTGAAAGTGAAGTCGCCGCAATTAATATGGTTTATGGTGCAGCAGCAACCGGGGTTAGAGTGATGACTTCCTCTTCCAGCCCGGGGATTAGTTTAAAACAGGAAGGGATTTCTTATCTTGCTGGGGCGGAGTTACCTTGTTTGATTATCAATATTATGAGGGGAGGACCCGGTCTGGGTGGTATTCAGCCTTCTCAATCTGATTACTTTCAGGCCACAAAAGGTGGTGGACATGGTGATTATCGCTTGATTGTGTTAGCACCGGCCTCTGTTCAGGAGATTGCCGATTTAGTGAAAAAGGGATTTGATTTAGCAGACCATTACCGGATGCCTGCTTTACTTTTAGGAGATGGCATGTTGGGACAGATGATGGAGCCTGTTGACTTTGGAACAGAGACTTCGGGAGATAAATTTGACCATGCTTGGGCTACTACGGGCAAACAAGGTCGAGAACATACTAATATCATTAATTCTCTTTATTTAAAACCGGAAGAACTGGAAGCTCATAATCGTAGGCTTGAGAAAAAATATCTGGAAATAATGAAGCAAGAAACAATGGCTGAACAATATCTTACTGAGGATGCGGAAGTGGTGATTGCCGCTTATGGCATGACAGCACGTATTACTAAGGCTGCTGTAGATATGGCCAGAAGAGAAGGGATTAAAGCAGGAGTTTTTCGTCCCATTACCTTGTGGCCTTTTCCGCAAAGAGAGCTGAATGAAGCAACCCAAAAAGCGCAAGTCGTTTTAACGGTAGAAATGAGTTTAGGGCAAATGGTAGAAGATGTTCAATTAGCTTTAAAGGGGCGTTTACCTGTAGAGTTTTATGGTCGCGTGGGGGGTATGGTTCCTACAGCTGAGGAAGTTTTAAACGAAGTAAAAAAAATAGTAAAGAGATACCAGGAGGCGATGTAAAATGGCAGTTGTTTTTGAACGTCCTAAGTCTTTAAAAGAAACAAAATTTCATTATTGTCCCGGGTGTCATCATGGGATTATTCATCGTCTTGTAGCTGAAGTGATTGATGAATTAAAGTTGCAAGAAAAGACGATTGCTATACTTCCTGTAGGTTGTGCAGTTTTAGGTTATGAATATTTTGACGTAGATTGTATTGAGGCGGCACATGGTCGTGCTCCGGCAGTAGCGACAGGGGTGAAAAGATGCCGTCCTGAAACCTTTGTTTTTACTTATCAGGGTGATGGTGACTTGGCTTCGATTGGTACAGCAGAGATTATTCATGCTGCCGCCCGAGGTGAAAATATTTCGGTTATTTATGTCAACAATGCTATTTATGGGATGACGGGGGGACAGATGGCACCTACTACTTTGCTGGGACAAAAAACTACTACATCACCCCAGGGGCGTAAGGCTGAGCTAACCGGGTATCCATTACGGGTTTGTGAAATGTTGGCGACTTTACAAGGAGTAACATATCTTGAACGTACTTCGGTTCACGACCCGAAGCATGTACGCAAAACAAAAAAAGCAATTAAAGAAGCTTTTCAGGTACAGCTTGCCGGGAAGGGATTTGCTCTTGTTGAGGTTCTTTCTGCTTGTCCGACTAATTGGCGGATGAGTCCCGAGCGTGCTCTTGATTTTGTTAAAAATCAGATGATTAATTACTATCCTTTAGGTGTTTTTAAAAGTTTAGAGGAGGTGGAGTAAAATGTTAAAACAATTACTTATTGCCGGTTTCGGTGGACAGGGGATTATGTTGATGGGGCAGCTTTTAGCTTATGGTGGTATGTTCGAAGAAAAAGAAGTGGCCTGGATTCCTTCCTATGGACCTGAAATGAGAGGAGGGACAGCTAACTGTTCTGTAAGTATAGCTAATG
>DUTO01000160.1 GCA_012842035.1 Clostridia bacterium
TAAGGTATACCTAAACCTTGGGGTGGAGACTTTTCTTTAGATTTTTTCATAGAAACAATAATTAAAACAACCATAGTCACTAAATAGGGAAGCATATCTAAAAAGTACTGGGAAACCGGGAAACCGGTGCCTTGAATCCTAAAACCAACAATATCCAGTCCGCCAAAGAGATAAGAGCCAACAAGCGCCTTATAGGGATTCCAAGCAGAGAAAATAACTAACGCCACGGCGATCCAACCCCGCCCTGCCGTAATATTTTCCTGCCACGCGGGAACATAAACTAAAGAAAGATAAGCTCCCCCAAGCCCACACAGTGCTCCTCCCCATAAAATATGCATATATTTATATAAAGTAACATTAACACTTGCGGCATCAGCTGCAGCAGGGTTTTCCCCAATCGCTCTTAAATTTAAACCTATTCTGGTTTTATAAAAATAAATACCTAACAAAATAGCCGTAAGATAACCTAAATAGACAAAAACATCCTGCCGAAAAAAGATTTCACCGAGAAAAGGTATTTGCCCCAATAAAGGAAGGGTACGCGGTTTAAAAAACACTTTTAAAGCCTCCGGAACTATTTCGCCTACTAAACCCTGACCCATAAACCCAGCAAACCCTGTCCCGAAAATAGTTAGCGTTAAGCCTGTCACTACTTGATTTGCCCTTAAACTTACCGTTAAAAGCGCATAAATGAAAGCACCGGCTGCCCCGGCCAACATAGCCGCCAATAAAGCCAAGACAGGACTCTGGGTTCTTAAGCCGACATAAAAACCAACTACAGCCCCCATTAACATCATACCTTCTACACCTAAATTAAGATTGCCCGCTTTTTCCGTAATAATTTCCCCTAAGGTCGCAAAAAGCAACGGTGTACCTGCCACAATAGAAGCGGCCAAAAAAGAAACAACAGTACTACTCATTTTTTAGCCCCCTTTCGCGCCAAATTAAAGAAAGGGCGTTCCCAAACTAATTTATAACGAATAAAAAACTCACTGCCAAGCACAAAAAACAAAATCAACCCCTGTAAAAGTTCCGCTACTGCCTGAGGGATGCCTACTGCTGTTTGAATAAAAGAACCACCTTGGACTAAAGCGGCAAAAAGCACCGAAACAATCAAGATAAGAAAAGGCTTTAAAGAAGCCAACCACGTCGTAATAATCGCCGTAAAACCGATCCCGCCAGAAACTTCTACGGAAAGAGTATTGTTAACTGCCGAAGCCTGAATCATGCCTGTCAAACCACAAAGTGCTCCACTAATAAAAATAGCACTAATGATTGTTTTTTTAAGGTCAATCCCGGCATAAAGAGCCGTATTTTCACTTTCACCCAGTACAGCAATTTCGTACCCCTTTTTGGAATGATTTAAGAAAATACTAACCAGGATAACTAAAACTAGAGCAAAAATCCAACCAATATGCACACCAAAAACTTTGGGCAAAATAGCATTTGATGAAAAATTAGCAATTTTAGGGAAGCCCAAGGCCGCCGGGTCTTTCCAAGGGCCAAACTGTAAATACATTAACCATTTTAAAGCTACATAGTTCATCATTAAAGTAATTATCGTTTCATTTGTTTTCCATTTAGCTTTGCAATAGGCAGGAA
>DUTO01000014.1 GCA_012842035.1 Clostridia bacterium
GAAAGTGTGCTGCTTTTTCATGAAGGTGATTTTACGAAAAAACGGATAACATTGTGCCTTTCTACACAAGTAGGTTGCCCGCTGGGTTGCCGCTTTTGTGCTACAGGTAAACTCAGGTTTACGAGAAATCTTACTGTGGGAGAAATAGTAAGTCAGGTCTTAGACGTAACGGCCTTACAATGTCAGCGTGAGAAACAGTTTAAAATAAATAATCTTGTTTATATGGGGATGGGAGAACCACTTTTAAACTTGCCTGTTGTCTTAAAAAGTATTAAACTATTGAATCATAAAGAGGGTCAAAATATCGGGATGAGAAGAATTACGGTCTCTACTTGTGGGATCGTGCCGCAAATTGACCGTTTGGCGACCGAAAACTTAGACCTTGTTTTAGCTGTTTCCCTCCATGCTCCGAATAATGAGTTGCGTAACCAAATTATGCCGATAAACAAGCAATATCCATTAGAAGAATTAATGAGTGCCTGTCGGCGTTATATTGCCCAAACAGGACGGCGGATAACTTTTGAATATGTGTTGATGAAGGGGTTTAATGATAGTTTACGGGAAGCTGGTGAATTGGCAGTTCTTTTACGAGACCTGAAGGCGAATCTTAATCTGATTCCTGTGAATATAATTGCCAGAGGTCGTTTTCAAAGACCAGAACCGAAGGATGTTCGGAATTTTGTTTCTTTTTTACAGAAAAAAGGAATTAGTGCTGTTATTCGCGAAGCAAAGGGTAGCGATATTGCCGGAGCCTGTGGTCAATTGGCGGGAGGCACATAGTGAGGTGAAAGACCTTGTTAGTAGCAAATGCTTTGTCTGAAGTCGGTCATGTTAGGAAGGATAATGAAGATAATTATTTAGTTTCTACCCGCAGAGGTCTTTTTGTTGTGGCTGATGGGATGGGTGGACATGCCGGTGGAGAAGTGGCCAGTGGTATTGTTAAACGTGTGCTGGATGAGGAAATAGAGGCTCCTTTAGTTGATATTGACGGTGAACAGGTTCTGTTAAAAGCTTTGCTGAAAGCAAACAGTTTAATTTTAGAACAAGGTCAAGACGGTGTTTATTTTGGGATGGGAACTACGGTGACGGCAGCTCTGTTTCAAGAACAGAAATTATTTATTGCTCATATTGGTGATAGTAGAGCTTATTTATTTAGAGAAGGGGATTTACACCTTTTGACACAAGACCATTCTTTAGTTAATGAGTTAGTACAAAAAGGTGAGTTAACCCCGGAAGAAGCGGAAAATCATCCCCGCCGTAATATTCTGACGAGGGCCTTAGGAATTAGTGAAAGCCCACAGATTGATGTTTTGCATTTTCCTGTGCAAAAGGGAGATTTATTGTTATTATGCACCGATGGTTTATATAATCAAGTTCATGAAGAGGAACTGGCGGACCTGCTTGCTGGAAAAGGTCTACTTCGCGTTAAGGTGGAAAAAATGGTTAATTTAGCTTTGCAGCGCGGCGGTAATGATAATATTACAGCAGTGCTTGTTCAATCTGTTTAAAAGGTTCGGTGTTAGCTTTTTGGGGGAAGGGGTGAGACGGTGATCGGGAAGCTTTTAAGCAATCGCTATGAAATTTTGGGAAAAATCGGTAGTGGTGGCATGGCTTTGGTTTTTCGGGCGAAAGATGTTTTTCTTAATCGCATTGTGGCTATCAAAATTTTACGAGAACAATTTGCTAGTGATGACGAGTTTGTGAAACGTTTTCGTTGTGAAGCGCAAGCCGTGGCCAGTCTTTCTCATGATAATATTGTTAGTATTTATGATGTGGGACATGATGCCGGGGTTTATTATTTAGTAATGGAATTGGTTAATGGGCGTGACCTGAAAGAATTAATTAGAGAAAAAGGATCCTTTGCTACACGGGAAATGGTAGAGATTGCTACCCAAATTTGTGATGCTCTGGCTCATGCTCATGAACATCAAATTATTCACCGTGATATTAAGCCTCATAATATTATTATTACCAGTGAGGGAAAGGCAAAGGTAACTGATTTTGGTTTGGCCCGTGCTGTTTCTACGGCTACGGTTACTCATACAGGCAGTATTATGGGCTCAGTTCATTATTTTTCTCCCGAACAGGCCCGAGGTGAGATTGCAGATGAAAAATCAGATATTTATTCTTTAGGTGTTGTACTTTATGAGATGGTTACTGGCAAACTACCCTTTGAGGGTGATTCTCCAATTAGTATTGCGCTTAGTAAAATACAAAACGACCCTGTTTCGCCGCGTGAAATTAATCCACAAATCGGGGAAGCTTTAGAAAAAGTTATTTTAACAGCGATGGCTAAAAACCCTAAAAATCGATACAATTCAGCAGCTGACTTAAGACGTAACCTTATTTCTGCAGAATTATATAATCGTGTAGAAAATGATGAGTCTGTGCAGGTAACAGATGATACCATTATTTTGCCTCGTTTACGGAAAGAGAAACGGGAGCAAGTGAAGAAAGGCAGTTTAGCCGAACCTCTTAAATTATGGACTTGGGTGATGGTAGCTTTACTTATTGTCGGTTTTATTTTGGGGATGTATTTATCAGCAAAAGTATTGGCCAAGAGCGAGGTGGCTGTGCCAGACTTGACTAATAAGACTATTGTAGAGGCCGAAAGGGAGTTGGCTGAAAAGGGTTTAATTTTAAAACAAGGCCAGACGATTAATCATCCGACGATAAAAGAAGATTTTATTATTTCACAAATTCCTAAAGCTAAAGAAATTGTTAAAAAAAATGAAGAGATAGAAGTAACAATAAGTAAAGGGCCGTTAATGGTAGATGTGCCTAATGTTATAAACAATACTCTTACGGAGGCCGAAATTGCTCTTTCTAATCAGGGTCTATTAAGTGATCCTTTTTATGTTTATCATAATCAAATTAAAGAAAACTATGTGATTCGTCAAGAGCCTGAAGCAAATCAAAGTGTAGCTCAGGAGTCTGTGGTCAAACTAATTGTCAGTAAAGGACCGCCACCTACTTGGATTAAGATGCCTCGACTTGTCGGTTATGACTTGACTGAGGCTAAAAGTATCATTGAGAGTAATAATCTTAAAATAGGTGTAGTTCAACCGGAGCCTAGTTATAGATATCCTAAAGAGATTGTTTTACGGCAAGACCCGGGTGCAGATAGTGAAATCTTGCAGGGAACTATTGTTAATTTGGTAATTAGTGCAGGACCCGGTCCTGAATGGTGATGAGGGGGTAAAGTGTGAAGTTTACGGGAATTATCATCAAGGGCTATAGTGGTTTTTATTATGTCTTAGAAGAAAGTATGAACCAAGCTGAACAAAGTCCGGCGGAAAAAAAGATTTGGGAATGCTCTTTACGGGGTAAGCTTCGTTTAAAAGAACAAACTTTTTTTCCTGGGGATCGCGTCGTTTGTACAAAAGTAAATAAGCAAAAAGGGCAAGCGGTATTAGAAGAAGTTTTGCCACGTCGTACTGAATTATCCAGACCGTCTGTGGCTAATGTTGAGCAAGTAGTAATTATTACGGCCTTGGCAGAACCGGAGCCTGATTTACAGCTTTTGGATCGGATTATTATTATGGCTGTCCATCAAGGTGTAAGCCCGTTACTTTGTTTTAATAAGGCAGACCTGGTTAGTGCACAACAAGTAGAAGAATTAATAAAAAAATATGCTCCCACCGGTTATCCTCTTGTGGTTAGTAGTGCGATTAAAAATTGGGGGATTGAAGAATTAAAAACGTTTTTACAGCATAAGGTTTCTGTGTTAGCAGGGCCATCAGGGGTAGGAAAAACAAGTTTATTAAATTCTTTGGAAAAACGATTTTCTCTGCCTATAGGTGAGATAAGTAAAAAAGCCGGTCGCGGTAGGCATACGACCAGGCATGTGGAATTGCTTCCTCTTTCCTGTGGTGGTCTTTTAGCCGATACTCCCGGTTTTAGTCGATTGCATTTATCTCGTGAAATGAGAAAAGAAGATTTAAGTCGTTATTATCCTGATTTTTGGTCATATCAGGTTTCTTGTAAATTTAAAACCTGTTTACATCGTGAAGAACCAAGTTGCAGTGTTAGGAGGGCAGTAGAGCAAGGTCTGCTTGATGTAGGCAGATATGAACGTTATTTAAAAATTTTGGCCGAAATTATTGTTGCAGAAAGGAGCTATTAGCATGGTTTTATTAGCCACTTCAATTTTATCAGCTGATTTTAGTCAATTGGGAAAGGACGTAGCTTATGTGGAAAAGGCCGGTGCCCACTGGCTACATCTTGATGTCATGGATGGTCATTTTGTACCTAACCTTACGTTTGGACCGATGGTGATTAAGACCTTACGACCGCAAAGCCGGCTTATCTTTGATGCCCATTTGATGATTGAGAATCCAGACCTTTATTTGCGAGATTTTCGCAAAGCCGGTGCTGATGTGATTACCGTACATGCCGAAGCTTGTCCTCATTTACATCGTACAGTCCAAATGATTAAGGGTTTGGGGGCGAAAGCAGGGGTTGCTTTAAATCCTCATACTCCTTTACAGACAGTTGAATATTTATTGGAAGATTTAGATTTAGTTCTGTTAATGACGGTGAATCCCGGCTTTGGCGGACAGCATTTTATTCCGGCTGTTTTGCCTAAAATTTGTCTCTTAAAACAATGGGCTTTAGAAAGAAATCCCGATTTATATATTCAGGTAGATGGTGGTATTAATCGCGAGACGGCTCCTTTAGTTGTTCAGGCAGGAGCAAATGTGCTTGTCGCCGGTTCGGCCGTGTTTAATACTCCGGACCCGGCAAAGGCTGTAGCTCAATTATTAGAGTCGTACGAATAAGCCGCCTGAGGCGGCTCTTGTTTTTATCGGAAAAAATAAAGAAGAAAGGGTTAGGTAAGTTGATGGATTTTAATAAGCCTAAATGTGTTATTGTTTCCGGTGGTCTGTTAGAAGATGATGCTTATCATCGAGAGATATTACGGGAAGCCGAGATGGTTATTTGTGCTGACAGTGGGGCCAGGCATGCTTTAAGGTTAGGCATAACCCCGCATTATGTGGTGGGTGATTTTGATTCTCTGGCGCCGGCCGAAAGCCAGGAATTAAAAAAACGAGAGGTAAAATTTATTAAATATCCGCAGGAAAAAGATTATGCCGATACTTTCTATGCTTTAGGGAAAGCCTTAGAATTAGGATATCAACAAATTGCTTTGGTCGCTTGTTTAGGAGGAAGGTTTGACCATGCTTTCTCTAATATAATGTTATTGGCCTTACCTCAAGCGAGGAATTTAGATATTCGTATTTTAGAGCCTTACCAAGAAATATTTTTAGTTAAACCGAAGATGAAAATATTAGGGCAAAAAGGAGAAACAGTTTCTTTACTACCTTTAAGCGAAGAAGTAACGGGTATCACTACTTCCGGTTTATATTATCAGGTTCCAGAGGGAAAATTTACGATGGGCTTTCCCTTGGGAGTTAGTAATGTTTTTGTTCATGAAGTAGTAGAACTTTCTGTAGAAAAAGGTTTATTATTGGCTATTCATCCCCAAAAAGAAAAAAGCGGGAATTTCCGCTTTCTTTGTACACCTTGAATATTTAATATAGTGCAGCACCTTAATTGTTTTACACAGTTCGTTTAACTTTACCGGAACGAAGGCAGCGCGTACATACTTTTAGTTTTACTGGTGTCCCTTTGATTGTGGTTTTGACTGTTTGCAAATTGGGAGCCCAGGTTTTTTTGGAACGTCTATGTGAATGGCTGACTTTCATCCCTGTGAGCGTGCCTTTGTCACAAATAGCGCATTTATTAGCCATCTAATCCACCTCCTTAAGTTCATTACTCCGTTATTTTATCAAAAACAGGTAGGGAAGGCAAGAGAAAAAACATTTCTGTGCCTAATATATAAGAAAGAGGCGGTATCTTTATGAAAAAAACTGTATTACAGGTTTTGCTTGAGCACCAAGGTGAATATGTTTCTGGGGAAGAGATTAGTGACCTTTTGCAAGTGAGTAGGACAGCTGTGTGGAAACATATTCAGAGTTTAAAAGAAGCTGGTTATAAAATTAACTCTTCTTCAGGAAAGGGTTATTGTTTATTGGAAAGACCGGATTTACTTACTCCTTTAGAAATTAAGACGGGACTAAAAACGGAATTTTTAGGGCATAATTTGCTTTGCTATACTACGCTTGATTCGACAAATGAAACAGCCAAAAAAGAGGCTTTGGCAGATGCTCCGGAGGGTACGGTAGTTGTTGCTGAACAACAACAACAAGGTAAAGGCAGGTTAGAACGAAATTGGTTTTCTCCGCCGGAGTTGGGGTTATGGTTTTCGGTGATTTTACGTCCTCAAATTGAAC
>DUTO01000161.1 GCA_012842035.1 Clostridia bacterium
CGGTCATTACTAAAAGTAATGGTCAAAAAATCGTGTTACGTACATTTTTATGATATAATAAAAAAGTATAATTTAATGATAGGGTGATACATAGATGAGCAGAAAATGCTTTTTTATTATATTTAGTTTCCTGTTATTGTTTTGTTGGTCCGAATCTCTTTTAGCCCAGCCCGTGCTTAACGGAAAAGGGGCTGTGCTTTTAGATGCTCAAAGTGGACAAGTTCTTTTTGCTAAAAATAAAGATGAAAAACTGCCTCCGGCTAGTATTACGAAAATATTGACCGCAATTATGGCTATTGAAAGCGGGAAGTTAGATAAAATAGTCACCGTAAGTGCGAATCCTCCTCTTTTAGAGGGAACACGAGTCTATCTGGAAGAGGGAGAAAAGGTATCATTATATAATTTAGTGCTTGCTTCTATAGTTCATTCGGGCAATGATGCTGCTTTAGCGATTGCTGAATATTTAGGTGGAACAGAGGAAAAGTTTGCAGAAATGATGAATAAAAAAGCCCGTGAGTTAGGGGCGGTAAACAGTAATTTCGTTAATGCTCATGGTTTAACGGTAGAAGGGCATTATACGACAGCTTACGATATAGCCTTGATTGCTCGTTATGCCATGAACAATTCGACGTTTCGGGAGGTTGTCAATACTAAAGTTGTGGACTGGCAAGGAAAGGCGTGGCAGACAAGATTAATTAATAAAAATGAGTTGCTGTGGTCGTATGAAGGAGCCAATGGTGTTAAAACCGGGTATACGACAGAAGCCAAATGTACGCTTGTGGCTTCGGCTGCGCGGGAGGGGCAGGCGTATGTTGCTGCTGTTTTGGGTAGTCAAGGCAAGGAAATTTGGGTTGATGCTCAAAAATTATTAGATTATGGTTTTAAAAATTATCAGACTGTGCAATTGGCTCGTCCCCAAGAAGTTGTAGCGACACTTGATTTTACGGCTAAGAAAAAGTTGCAATTAATGGCAGAACAAGGACTTGTGCTTTCTTTACCCCAGGTCGGTAATAAAAATGTGGAGTCACGACTTTTTTTACAGCCTTTAGGTAAATCTGTGGCTAAAGGCCAGGTTGTCGGAAAAATGATTTATACGGTAAATGGAAAAGATGTTGGTTCGGTAAATTTGCTGGCCCAGGAACAAGTTAAAGCTTGGGGTTTATTAGATATATTTATGTATTCACTGGCCGGAATTTATTTGGTGCAGATTTTGTGGCGGCTAGGGCGAGAGTGGCGAAA
Organism: Clostridia bacterium; assembly: GCA_012842035.1. GTDB lineage: Bacteria > Bacillota > Peptococcia > DRI-13 > DTU073 > DUTS01. The sequence goes on from DUTO01000161.1 coordinate 1,240, forward strand.
AAGGAAAAAGAGAAAGAATCTGTTTGCACCATCACGGTCGCCCAGGTATTATCAGGAGTACTAAGGTGGAGGAGTTTTATGCAGGTACAAAGTATAATTAATAGTATAAAAAGGGGAGTAATTTCTCCTGTCTACTTGCTTTATGGTAGTGAAGAATATTTACAGGAAAAGGTAATTGATGCTTTAAAAGAGACCTTGGTTTCTAAAGAAATCGGTTCTTTTAATCTTGCTGAATTAGAGGGAGAAGAAATAACAATAGGTGAGTTGGTGGATTTAGCTAATACTTTGCCGGTTTTTGCCGAGAAAAGATTAGTTATTGTTCAGGATTTTCCTTTTTTACAGTCTGGTAAGAAAAAGGCTAAAACTGAAGAAGAGGACGGTGAAATAAAGAATTTGTCTCAGTCCGAAAGTGCTCATAAAGTTAATGAGGAAAAACGACTTTTGGAGTATCTGACAGACCCCTTATCTTCCACTTGTTTGGTTTTTTGGCAAAAGGGTGCTGTAAATAGGGGAAGAAAAATATATAAGGCGATCGTAAAAAATGGTTATCAAGTGTTGGAGCTCAACTCTTTAAGAGGGAGAAATTTAAACAGCTGGCTTCTTGCGGAAGCGGAAAAAATGGGGAAAAGCCTGGAACCACAGGCTGTTGATTATCTTGTTTTTAATTGTGGTGAGCAGTTGCGAGATTTACATAATGAACTGGAAAAACTATCACTTTATAGTGGAGAAGAGAAAACTATTACTTTAGCGATGGTGCAAAAGTTAGTAGCCAAGTCTAGTGAAGGTAATATTTTTAGTCTGGTTGATAGCCTCGGTGAAAAAAAAGAGGAGCAGGCTTTAGTTGAATTAAGAAATTTATTGACTATAGGGGAAATTCCGACAAGGATTATTTATATGATTACGCGTCAATTTCGTTTAATTCTTTTAGTGAAAGATTTAGGGCAAAAAGGATATACAGAAAAAGAAATTACGGCTAAACTAAAATTACATCCTTATATTACCGGTAAAATAAGGCGACAAGCAGCTAACTTTTCTTTTCTTGAACTGGAGAAAAGTTTAGAATTAATTCGTAAATATGATTTAGGTTTGAAAAGTGGATTTAAGCCACAAATAACCTTAGAAAATTTAATAATTGCTTTAGCTTCATAAGATAGATAAAAAGAAGGCATAACAAAACTTAAATTTTGCTATGCCTTCTTTATTAAGTAAAATTGTATTTTGGTTTAGCTAACAGCTTTATTTAACTTACGTGTTAAGCGAGATTTTTTGCGTGCGGCAGTATTTTTATGAATGACACCTTTGCTAGCAAGTTTGTCTGTAATTGTGGCGACATCTTGTAGCTTTTCTTTAGCTAGTTCCAAGTCATTGTTTTCAAGGGCTGTTTCGAAGTGACGAATAGCCGTTTTCATTTTTGATTTATCAGTAGCATTCCTAGCCGTACGAATGCGAGTTGTTTTGGCTCTTTTTATGGCAGATTTAATATTGGCCAAGATCAAGTCACCTCCTTATAAAGATTATGGTTATCTCGCACTTTTGAGATAATTTACTTATAAAGTGTATCATTATTGTTTAGAAAAGGCAAGAAAAAAACTTGTATAAGTTTTACTAAAAGGGCTAAGCTAGGAAGGAAAAGGAGGTGATTTCGTGTTAGGCACGCTTATCCGTTTTCTTGTCTCGGCAATTGTTCTTTTAGTAGTTAGTTGGTTGATTCCGGGCTTTTCTGTAGCCGGATTTACTGGTGCAGTAGTGGCGGCGATTGTTATTGCTTTATTAGGTTGGGTCGTGGAAAAATTATTGGGAGACAAGGTTACGCCTCGTTCACGTGGTCTTGTTGGTTTTATTAGTGCAGCTGTAGTTATTTATTTAGCCCAGTATATTGTACCGGGTAGTATTAGTGTGAGTGTTTTGGGTGCTTTGTTAGCCTCTCTGGTCATTGGTTTAATTGATATTTTTATACCTACGGAAATTAGATAACAATACTTGTGTTATTCATACTCCCTATCACATATAAATTATGGGAAAGGATGGGGAGTATGTTTTTTAAAAATAATAATAAAGCTTAATGCCGGACCA
>DUTO01000162.1 GCA_012842035.1 Clostridia bacterium
CAATGAAGAAAGACGGGGAGAGGACAGTTGAAAATTATCTATCATTGTTTTGGCGGAGCTCATTCTTCTGTAACGGCAGCAGCGATTCATTTAGAACTACTTACGGATACGCAAAGGGTAAGTAAAGCAGAATTACTTAATCTTCCTTATTTTGATGCTCAGATAGGAAAGGACCATGGTCGGATTCGCTTTATGGGTTTTGATAGTCGTGGTAACGAAGTTTATATTACGGGTAAAAAAAATCTGGGGATGTTTTATGCCAGAATTATGCGACATTTGCTTGTCTTAAGTGGAGAAAAACCGAAAAACTTTGTTTTTATTAATACGATGCCTTATGTTAATTTGTGGATGGTGATCGGCGGTTATTTATCCCGACGTTTAAGGTTGAAGTGTTTAGGCAGACCTATTGTTATTTATGGGACAAGAAAGTCATATCGCAAATTTGTGCAGCTGGTGAATTTCGTCAAAGATAAAAATTTCAATGACCATTGTTGTTAAGGGGTTATCGTGAAAATAGTTTTTATAGATCAATTAGGATGTTTTGCTTCTGTGGTTGTTGCGGCCATTTGCAGGGATGTTTTGGCGGAAGAGATTAATTATCGAGCCTTTCTTAATTTACCTTACTTTGCCGCAGGAGAAAATTATCAACCGGGACAACTTTATTATGTGGGTAAGGATCAAAGAGGTAATGGGTTTTATACTTTAGCCGTAGGACGTCATGGTAATTTTATTACTACGGTAGTTTGGCCGGAAATGTTAAAAATAAGTCAAGGCAAAGAAAAGATACTTTTATGTGATGTAAGTTGTTTTAATTCTGTCCTTCTTAATTTTTTAGAAGTTTTGAGCAGAGGGAAATTAAGAAAAATATCTAAATATATTTGGGCATATTGGTTTCTAAGGATTAAAGATAGTTGACGAAAAACCGTAGATATTGGATAATTAAAGTAAAAATATTAGCTAAAATTTTAGAGTGGAAAGGAGGGGCTTAAAATTGACTAAACCTATTGTTGCTATTTTGGGTCGTCCTAATGTTGGGAAATCAACATTATTTAATAGGCTAACAGGGGGGCGGATTGCTATTGTCGAGGATACTCCCGGTGTTACTAGAGATAGATTGTATCGAGATGCAGAATGGAGAGGAAAAGTTTTTACGCTTATTGATACGGGCGGTTTAGATTTTGTAGGCAAAGAGGAGTCTTTAAGTGGTCAGGTTAGACAACAAGCTCAAATTGCTTTAGAGGAAGCTGATGTGTTGTTATTTGTTGTTGATGGAAGAACTGGCCTCACTTTTGAGGACGAAATTATTGCTAATTTATTAAGGAAAAGCCAAAAAACTGTTATACTAGTAGTAAATAAAGTAGAACTGTTCAAGAATAATTTAGATTTTTATGAATTTTACCGGCTAGGGTTGGGAGAGCCTTTTCCTATTTCAGCAGAACATGGACTAAATACGGGAGATTTATTGGATTTGCTGGTAAGTCAATTTAAAGATACCCCAGAGGAGGAAGAAGAACCTGATGTTATAAAAATTGCGGTAGTAGGGAGACCTAATGTCGGTAAGTCTTCTTTAGTTAATGTTATTTTAGGAGAAGAAAGAGTGATTGTCAGTGACCTTCCTGGTACAACTCGTGATGCTATAGATTCTCCTTTTCAAAGAGAAGGGCAGAATTATCTTTTAATAGATACGGCAGGGATGAGACGAAAAGGCAAAATTGAGCAAAAAACGGAAAGGTTTAGTGTGATTAGAGCTTTGCGAGCGATAGACCGTAGTGATGTTGTTTTAATTGTTTTAGATGCTCTTGAAGGTGTTACTGAGCAAGATAAGCGAATTGCTGGTTATGTACATGAAGCTGGGAAGGGTGCCATAATTATTATTAACAAGTGGGATTTAGTAGAAAAAGATGATAAAATTACATTAAGGTTCACGGAAGATGTTCGTACTCAGTTAGCTTTTATGTCTTATGCCCCCTTGTTGTTTGTTTCTGCTTTTACTAAACAAAGAGTTATGAAAATATTAGAACTAGTTGATTTTGTAGCTGAACAACAGTGTACCTGTGTTAAAACGAGTGTCTTAAATGAAGTGATCAGTGAGGCTGTATTGCTTACACCACCTCCATCATATAAAGGGAAAAGATTAAAAGTTTTTTATAGTACCCAAGTTGGGGTGAAACCTCCTCATTTTATTTTATTTGTTAATGAGCCAACTTTGTTGCATTTTTCATATGTGCGTTATTTAGAAAACAAGTTGAGAGAAAATTTTGGTTTTGAGGGAGTTATGATTCGTATTACAGCGAGAAAAAGGGAGGGATAAATGAGGTTGGTTTTAGTGAAGGTGTGTTTAATTCTTGTTTTATCTTATTTGCTTGGTTCAGTATCTTTTGGGATAATGGTCACTAAGCTTAAAAAGAATATTGATATTAGAGATTTTGGCAGTGGGAATATAGGATTTACTAATGTGTTAAGGGTAGTAGGGAAAGGACCGGCAGCTATTGTTTTGGTAGGTGATGCTTTAAAGGGAAGTTTAGGTGTTGTGTTAGGCTATTATTTAGGAGAGGCAAGTTATAGCTATGCAGTCCTTGGAGGGCTAGCGGCAATGCTAGGACATACATATCCTGTTTATTTTGGCTTTAAAGGTGGAAAGGGGGTCGCAACCGGTTTAGGAGTTATTATAGCCTTAGCTCCTGATGTTACTTTAATTGCACTTATTATTTTTTTGATTACCGTGTTTTTTAGTCGTTATGTTTCTTTAGGCTCTATTTTAGCAGCGTTGAGTGTTCCTATTTTTTTATATTTTTTTAAAAAACCTTTTCCTGTTTTTTTATTTGGCGTTCTGGGAGCTGCTTTTGTAATTTATAATCATAAAGCGAATATTGTTAGGCTTTATCAAGGTAATGAAAATAAAATAGGGCAAAAACAGGAAAAGAAAAACTTGGATTAAAGGGGAGAAAATTAATGAAGAAAATTGCAGTCTTAGGTGCAGGCAGTTGGGGAACTGCTTTATCTTTAGTTTTAGCTAGAAAAGGGCATCAGGTTTGTCTTTGGGGGAGAAATAAAGATAAAGTTGCTCAAATAAATTTGCTTAAGGAAAATTTACCGTATTTACCCGGTGTTTTATTACCTGAAAATGTGCAAGTAACAGCAGACCTTAAAGAAACTCTTGCTGATAAAAAATATATTATTTTAGCGGTACCTTCG
>DUTO01000163.1 GCA_012842035.1 Clostridia bacterium
CGTATCAGAAATTATTCCCGCCAATCACCAACAACAACGTCTTTAGACATTGAAGCTGTGAAGGAATTGAAGGAATTATTGAAGTTAGATGTAAAAAAATTTGCTCTTGCGATGTTTAAAGCAGGTACTTCTCTAGAAGGGCAAAGTGTTTCGGAGATATTCTATAAGGACTTTAAAGAATTTAAGGTTAAAGAACATAAAATAGGGATAGGACAAGTTTTTACGCTGGATATTGAAGACATTTTTAATCGAAAAGATGAATTTCTCGAGTTTATTAATGATGTGCAGGTAAAAAACGATTATTACCTTACCTTATTATTAATCACCGATATTTTAAAAAAGGGTTCTTATCTTCTTTTTCAAGGTAAGGAGAACGGCATAATAGCTGATGTTTTTGATACAGAAGCTGAGCAAGGTATCTTTATTCGGGATGTAGTTTCTAGGAAAAAACAAGTCATTCCTCAGGTGATGGCGGCAGTCAATAATATTTATTTGGATAAGCCTTAAACGTCAGCAGATATACAATCGTTTTTATTGTATAATAAGGATAGACATATTCTGAGAATTTGGGATACATTAGGTTGGCATTTATATGACACTTTTATGGGTAAGCAGCGTTTAAAAATGCTTGTTCTGGATCTTGATGGCACAGCACTTAATGATAATAAGAAAATTGTTCCGAAAAATGTAAAAGCAATTCAAGAATTAAAAGAGAAAAATCCTGATGTATTAATTTGTATTGCCACAGGAAGAGGATTTCATCAGGTCCTACGTTTTGCTAGGGAAATTGAGACCGATGTTTTAATAACAGATAACGGGGGCGCCCTTTATAAACAAAAAGATGAAGGATATGAATTGGAAAAGTCTTATAGAATGTCGGAACAGGAAAGTGTGGCGATTTTTAATAAAATAAAAGAATATGCTGCAGAAAATCCGGATATGATATGGCATTTCAGTTTTAGAAATTATAAATAAGGAGCAAGAAAGAGGAAATTATATAAATAGAAAAGAGGTACTAGCTCTTGGTGATTCTGGCAATGATGAACCTATGTTTGAAAAAGGTTTTCAAAGCTTGTGTCCCTCAAATGCACGAGAAGATATAAAAAAGCTAGAAAATGTGATTGAACTAAACGAAACTAACAATGAACCGTTTATAAGGGCGGCAATTGATAATTTTCAAACGAAAACAACCCCAAAATATCAAGAATGGCTAGACAAAGAACTTTCCACAGTAGATAGATGGCTGGCTAAAGCTAAAAAAATTTCCCAGAAAATACTGATAGAACTAAAAAAACAGAACCAGCAAGGGAACGTTTTTTATTAGGTAAAGATAGAACATAATAATTTTTTGTGTGGCTTAAAACATTTTTAATGTTGACTAGTTGATTAAAATAAGGTATAAATATGTTAGGGAGGCCTAACATATTTATACCTTATTTATTTTATGTGGTTTGAAGGCTGTTATCGTTATTTTAAAGGGAGGCGAACATAATTGGTTAATACACTTACACCCGCAACACAAGATTATCTGGAAGTGATTTTACAATTATCTAACGGAGATAAAAGTGTGCGCATTACAGATATCGCTAAATCGCTTAATATTGCTAAAGCAAGTGCGACTCAGGCCATAGATACCTTAATTGATGAAGGGTTAGTGCTGAAAGAGAAATATGGTCCGGTGACTTTTACGGAAAAAGGGAAGCGGGAAGCGATGAAAGTAAAAAAAACACATAAAATAATTCGTGAATTTCTAATGAAAGTTTTACAAGTTGAGGCCGAAATTGCCGATCAAGATGCTTGTTTAATGGAACATGTTATCAGTCCTCAAACTATTGCGGGAATGGTTGCTTTTTTGGAAAAGGGCAATTATGAAATTAGTGCTGACCTTAATTTAGAAAAAGCATTGAAGATTCTTAAATGATAAACAAATAATTAGCAAGGGGTGACTTTATTATGGCTGAAAAAGAAAGGGAGCTAGCTTCAACCAGCCCGGGAAATATAGTTGTTGTCAAAAAGTTTTGTGGGGGCATAGGTTTAAAAACAAGGTTAAATGAAATAGGGATAAATTGTGGTACGGAATTAAAGGTGATTCGTAATGATGGTTGGGGCCCTGTTTTAATTGCTTTATCCGGAAGTCGGTTGGCTCTGGGTCGCCAAATGACCGGTAAAATCATTGTCGAAAAAATTAGTTAATCTAGAGGAGAAAATGAGATGTCTACAGCAGTTAACAATATAGCTTTAATCGGAAACCCCAATACAGGGAAAACTTGTTTGTTTAATTGTTTAACAGGTACTAAACAAAGGGTAGGTAATTGGCCAGGAGTAACGGTGGAAAAAAAGGAAGGGCCTCTTTTAAATCATAACCATGTGAATATTATTGATTTGCCCGGTATATACAGTTTAGGAGCTCATACAGAAGATGAATTGGTAGCCAGAAATTTTATTTTATTAGGTCAGCCTGATTTAGTGATTAATGTAGTTGATGCTACTAATCTGCAACGCAATCTTTATTTAACGCTTCAATTATTGGAGATGGGCGTTCCGGTAGCGATGGCTTTAAATATGATGGATGAGGCTAAAAAAAATAGGATTAAAATAAATATAGCAAAACTTTCTGCTTTGTTGGGTATACCGATTATACCGACCATAGCTAGAGCGAATAAGGGGATCAAGGAACTGGTTCAAGCTTGTCTGTGCAAAAGAGTGTCCTCAAATAATTTTTCTATTGACTATGGTGCGATTATTGAAACAGAAATAAAAAACCTTGAAAAAACCTTGCAATCTGCCGTAGTATCCGGCACTTCGTATCCTTTACGATTTATTGTCCTTAAATTGCTGGAAGGTGACCAAAATATTCTTAAGACACTAAATGTTTGTGAGGCAAATAGTAAAGGGTATGAAGCAGTTCTTGCGACCTGCCGACAAAGTATAAAAAATCTGCAAAATAATTTTCAAGAAGATTTAACTACTGTTTTTATTCAAAAAAGATATAAGCATATTGACCGTATTTTGCAACAAACAGTAAGCTTTCCTGAGGCTATAGGCACTTATACAGTTTCAGATAAAATTGATAAAATTGTGCTGAATAAGTATATAGGTTTACCTCTCTTTTTTCTGATGATGTTATTAGTTTTTAAGCTCACTTTTGCGATTAGTGCCCCTCTTGAGATGGGATTAGAAATTTTGTTCGCTCGACTGGGGGATTTTTTAAGAAGTATAATTACTAATAAACTGCTTTCTTCTTTTCTTGTTGAGGGGTTAATTGGAGGATTAGGAGCCATAATTGTCTTTTTGCCGATTATTCTTTGTATTTTTCTGGCGATTTCTCTTTTAGAGAATAGTGGTTATATGGCTAGGGGCGCTTACCTTATGGATCGTTTTATGCGTAAGTTGGGGTTGGAAGGTAAGGCTATTATTCCGTTGGTCATAGGTTTTGGTTGCAATGTGCCGGCTATTTTATCCACACGAACTTTACAAACTACGCGAGATAAAATGACCACTGTTTTGATTATTCCTTTGATGTCTTGTGGAGCACGTTTACCTGTTTATGCCTTGTTCGTGGCGGCATTTTTCAAGCAACATCAAGGCTTAGTTTTATTCTCTCTTTATCTTTTGGGTATTATTTTGGCTATCATTATGGCTAAGATTTTTAAACGTTTTCTTTTTCCTGGGGAAGCTTTTCCTCTTTTGCTGGAGCTTCCACCTTATAGATTGCCTTCTTTAAAAGATACCTTAATTCAAATGGGAGAAAAAAGTAGTTCTTTCTTTAAAAAAGTGGGCACCATTATTTTATGTGCTGTTATTTTAGCTTGGGGACTTTCTAATTTTCCTTGGGGAGTTGAATATGCCGGACCAGATAGTTTAATGGGGAAAATAGGTGCTTTAATTGCTCCTATCTTTAAGCCTCTTGGTTTTGGGACAAGAGAAGCGGCTTCTGCTCTTCTTTTGGGTATAGTAGCCAAAGAAGTAGTTGTCAGTACTTTAGGGGTATTATATGGAACAGGGCAAGAAGGGCTAATTACGCTCATTAGTCAACAATGGATAGCTTTAAGTGCTTACTCCTTCATGGTGATGACTTTAATTTATATTCCTTGTGCCGGAGTTATTGGGGCGATCAAGGCCGAAACCGGTTCTTGGAAATGGGCAATTTTCACTATTCTTTATACCTTTGCTTTAGGTTGGTTGGTAGCTTTTCTCGTATATCAAGGTGGATTAATGTTAGGGTTGGGGATGTGAAAGAAAGATAATAAATTCATATTAATGATACTGGAGTGAAAAGAGATGATTGATTTTTTAGATCCTCAAAAGGGTAAGGTACGCGAACAGTATGGGAAAAAGAGTAGCCTGATAGGTATTTTTGTTAATGTCTTTCTTTTTATCATTAAATTTGCTGTGGGTACATTATTTCATAGTGTAGCTGTTGTTGCTGATGCAGTAAACAGTCTTGCTGATGCCGGTTCTTCAGTGATTTCGCTTATTAGTTTTAAATTGTCAAGTAAGCCTGCGGATGAGAAGCACCCGTTTGGGCATGAAAGAATTGAATATATCGCTTCTTCCGTTGTGGCCGTTTTTATTCTCTTGCTGGGAATAGAATTATTAAAAACATCTTTTAATAAGATAGTACGTCCGGATGAAATTGAGTTTAGTTTTGTTGTGGTGGGTGTGTTATTGTTTTCCATTGCCGCTAAGCTTTGGTTATACGGCTTTAATATTAAATTAGCTAAGCGTATTGATTCTTCTATGTTAAGGGCTACTGCTGCGGACAGCCTTTCTGATGTACTAGCGACTTCTTCTGTTTTGCTTTCGACGATTCTTAGTCCCTTGCTTGGTTTTCAGCTTGATGGTTATGTGGGTATATTAGTTTCAGTTTTTATTATGATGTCAGGTCTAAATATACTAAAAGAAACATTGGATTTTTTATTGGGACAAGTGCCTTCAGGTGAGCTGGTCGAGCTTATTGATTCTTATGTGAAAAAATATGATGGTGTGCTGGGCATCCATGACCTTGTTATACACAATTATGGTCCGCGGCGTTATTTTGCTTCGGTTCATGTGGAGGTTGATGCGAAGGAAGATATTTTAGTTAGTCATGATTTAATTGATAATATTGAGCGCAATATTGCACAAGATTTAGGTATTCATTTAGTTATTCATTTGGACCCGATTATCACGGATGACCCTTTTGTGAATGAATTGCGTGAATTGACGGCAAAAGTAGTTTCCGGTGTTGACGATTCTTTGTCTATGCATGATTTTAGAGTGGTGAAAGGTTTTACTCACAGCAATTTAATTTTTGATGTAGTCATTCCGCATCAATGCAAAAAGAGCGATAGTGAGGTGATTGAAGAAATTACGCAAAAAATAAAGGAAAAAGATAAAAATTTGTTTACTGTGATTACTATAGATCGCTCTTATATTTAATTTTAAATTAATGAACCATTTACCGCCGTATATGAAAGTGTATACGGCGGTTTTATGATGATTTAAGTGAAATATTTTGAACATTTTTGGCAGAAGGAAGATTTGTTGTTATAATATAGACAAACATATGAAAATTCGCATTATCTTGGGGGTGTGGAAATGCAATTAAACATTGAGCAAAAGAAAATTGTCGAATCAGCACCATCAGGACAGATGTTAGTTAAAGGAGTTGCCGGTTCAGGAAAAACAACGGTTTCGATATATAGGGTCCCTTTTCTTTTACATAATTATTGTTATGAACCGGATGATGCTATATTGATGTTAACTTTTAATAAAACGCTTCGCAATTATTTAAAATATCAATATGATAAAATCGATGCTGAAAATAAAATTGATTTTTTAACATTAGTCAGTGCTAGTAAAGATAAAGTGACCATTGAAACGGTAGATAGTTTAATTTATAAATATTTTTGTAAATATAAACGTAAGCATAATTTAAATCTTGAGATGACAACAAAAAATAGTGATTTATATCCTGTGATTAATGCCGGTATCTTGGCCCTGAAAAAAAGTTTCCCCGAGGTGCATATTTTAGACCAGAAACATGCACAATTTTTACTGGATGAAATTGATTGGATAAAGTCATGTCGTTATCTAGAACTGGAGGAATATCACAATACAGATAGATTGGGTAGAATGTCTAAGAAAAGTTCTGAAGGAGGACCACAGAAGCTTCCGAAAAATTCGCATACACGAAGAGCGATTTTTGAATTAATGCTTTATTGTGAGCAAAAGCTTCGGGAAAAAGGTTTGATTTATATTAAAGATGCGGCTATTTTAGCTTTGCGAGAGGCTCAAGAACACGCGGAAAAGAAGTATACGCATATTATTATTGATGAAAGTCAGGACTTAACAAGGGTGCAACTAGAATTTATTTCTTGTTTATATTTGCTTAAAAAGCATTCCAGTATTATGTTCGCTTGTGATGTGGCGCAAAGTATTTATCCTCATTCTTGGTTGGTTAAAGGTCGTTCTTTTACGAGTATTGGTTTTGATATGACCGGGAAAAGCTCTGTTTTGAGTAAAAGTTATCGTACAACAACTCAAATTTCACAGACGGCATATAGTTTAATTCAAAATGACCCTGTTCTTTTGGAGGATGAAAATTTTGTGGTACCCTCATTGATAGATAGACAGGGTTCTTTTCCTGTTTATAGGGCTTTTGCTAATGTTGCTCAAGAAGCTGAATTTATTACTAATGAGCTTAAAAATTATTTAATGAAACAATATGAGTTAAAAGATATTGCGGTGGTTGCTGTAAGGAGAAATCAATTAGCTGAAATTAAGGAGTATTTTGATCAGTGGGAAATTAGGGCAACTATGCCTAAGGAGCTGGATTTTGATGAAGATTCAGTTAAACTTATTACGATGCATTCAATTAAGGGGTTAGAATTTAAGGTTGTTTTTATAATAGGATTAAATAAGAATATAATTCCTTATTTTACTTATCATCAGGAATTAGAAGAGGAACAAGTGCAAGAAACAACGGATAGAAAATTATTATATGTAGGGATGACGAGGGCAAATGAATTACTATATTTGACTTCAAATGGAGTTCCTTCAAATTTTATTAAAGAAATTGATCCTAAATTGTTAAAGTTATCTCCGCGTAGTCTAGTTAATAGTTTTTATCAGGTTAGTTTTTCTGACTATAGTTTTAAAAATAAAATTAGAGATATTTATGCTAATGAAGAAAAAGTAAGGCAATGGTTTATTAAGGAACTTGAAAATACATATAAATATCCCATGAGATTATTGAATGTAGAATATCCAGTGAATAGGTTTTCTAAAAAGGGGGCGGTAGATGTTGCTGTATGTGTGCATAATGGTAAAAGAACTAAGAAACCGTTTGTTTTTGTAGAAGTAAAAACTTATGGTAGCGATATAGAAGAAGGGTTGCCACAACTTAAAAGTTATATGAGTAATGAAAAAACATGTAGCTATGGTGTCGTTACCAATGGGTGTGAAATGGTTGTTTTGAATAATAAGTTTGAGTTTATTGATGATATTCCTGCCTTTAGTGTCAGGATGTTACCCTCTACTTTAGAGAGTTTTGAATTTGTTGATTTAAAATATGCCCGTCGTAAATATATTATTGCAAGAGATATTAATAATAAAAAAGAACTGGAGATAACTTGTGGGAAAAACAAAAAATATATTGATTTTAAAGAAACGCGTGAATTTGTGGTTTATGGCCGAATAGCTGCCGGTCAGCCAGTTTATCTGGATGATAATATCGAAGACGAATTTTATTTGCCCAGTGAGTGGTACAATCAACACGATGAGTTTTTTATGTTAAAAGTAAAGGGCGATAGTATGGTTGAAGCCAATATTGAGGAAGGTGACTATGTTGTCGTTAAAAAACGGGAGCGGGCTAATAATTGGGATATTGTTGTAGTTTCTTTTGGAGATGAGGCCACTTTAAAAAGATTAGTAACAATGGGTTCCACTGTTCTTTTAATGGCGGCCAATGAAAAATATGAGCCCATTCAGATTAAAAGTGAACAAGCCAGAATAATAGGTGTTGTGTATGGTGTTATAAAAAGATTAAGTCAAGATTAGGAAGAAATTACATTAATACATTTACTAAAATAATTTTTTTGGAGGTTGTGATTTTGGCTACTTTTGCAGACTTTCTAAAATTAGAGATTAGAGTGGGAGAAATTATTCGGGTCGAGAACTTTGCAGAGGCGAAAAAACCAGCGTATAAGTTGTGGGTTGATTTTGGTGAAAAAATTGGTATTAAGCAATCTAGTGCTCAAATTACGGAATGCTACAAGACAGAGGAACTTATCGGAAAGCAGGTATTGGGGGTAGTGAATTTTCCCGCGAAACAAATCGCGAGTTTCAGATCAGAAGTGTTGATATTAGGAGTTTATGCAGAACAAGGTGTCGTTTTGATTCAACCAGAACAGCCGGTAAAAAAGGGAGATAGATTAGGATAGGGTGGTATATTGCTATGGAGTATAGAGTTAGGACAACTAAAGTACAGGAGTTCATCGAGATTACAGGTCTGATTCAGGAAGAGGTAAAAAAGAGCGGAGCTAAAGAGGGAATAGTCGTGGTCTTTGTTCC
>DUTO01000164.1 GCA_012842035.1 Clostridia bacterium
CTAAAACCGGTAAACTATGCTTAGCACTCATGGCCATAGCGATAATGATAATAAAATTAAACGGGAAACCGATGGCAGCAGGAATAAGGTAATTATGCTTAATTTGCAAATAACCACTAAAAATATAAATAACCGCGGAAAAATAAATCCCGAATAAGGTAATCCGTGTAAAAAAAACAGCTAGCTTTAAAGTTTCCCCGCTAAAACCCACGGCAAACAATTTAACCAAAGGTACGGTAAAAATTAAACCGATGAGTACAATAAAAGTACAAAACAAAAAATTAAAGTTAAGTAAATTATTCGTAAAGCGATCGGCCCGAGACACGCCCTTTTCCTGCACAATACTACTATAAAGAGGAATATAAGTCGTGGCTACTCCGGTCCCAACAAACGCAAAAATCACACTAGGAATAGTAAGCGCAATTAAATAAGCATCACTAACAGTAGAGGCTCCATAAAAATAGGCTAAAGTTATTTCTCGAATAAAGCCTACAAATTTTGATAGTATCGAAATGACCATTAAAGCTAGTGCGGTTTTTTTCATTAACTCTATGCCTCACCTTTTCCAGTTTCTTAAACCTATCCTCATTTTACTCCAAGCGACTCAAATTTTCAAAAAAAAAGGGGGCCTTGCCCCTCATTTTCTAAACCTTTGCTCAAGTTAAGAACCGCGTTGGTCACCTAAAAAGAAAAGCGCCACCGTCCCCGGGCCGGTATGAGAACCAATGACCGCACCGACACTATTAATCAGCACCGGTCCATTCAGGTTAGGAAACTTTCGCTCCACGAAAGCGGCTACCTGGCGCGCATCTTCAGCACAAGCCGCATGAGAAACAAAGCACTTGCCTGCATAAGCAAGGCCTTTTTGGGCATGTACTTCCATCATCTGAACAAGTTTAGTGATCACTTGCTTTTTACCACGCACCTTCAGACGAGGAATAAGCTGTCCCTTATTATTCATATTTAACAAGGGACAGATATTTAACAAGTTCCCCACCAGAGCAGTACCAATTGAAATACGACCACCACGTTTATAATGTGTCAGGTCAGTAGAAAAAAACCAATGATGTATCTTTAACTTATTTTCCTCTACCCAAGTATACACCTCTTCCAAAGTCGCCCCTTGATCCCGCAAATCGGCTGCCAAGTCCACCAGCAAACCATAGCCGGATGAAGCTCCCAGTGAATCGACAAGCAAAATTTTTCGACTCGGATATTCTTGTAATAACCCCTCGCGGGCAATACAAGCAGAATTATAAACTCCTGATAGCCCTGTCGAAAGAGTAATATGTAAGATATCCTTACCGCTTTTTAAATATGGTTCAAAGAAATTAATAAACTCTCCCACATTCACCTGGGAAGTAGTCGGCATTGCTCCGGCCGCAATTCTAGCATAAAAATTGGCAAAAGATATCGTTTGTCCTAAGTCATCTAAATATTCTCTCCCCTGCATCCGATAATGAAAACAAACATAAGGAACCTCCCTTTTGTGGAAATACTCAGATGGCATATCTGCTGTGGAGCAACAAGTTAAAACATAGTCCGACATATTTATGCTCCTTTCTAGCCTAGCCCTAAATTATAATCCGTCAATTTAAAAGTACGCCCCTTTTAACCCATGTTGCTGCAAATAATCTTTCGTAATAAAGACTTCACGCTTAGCCCCATTCCAGTAAACATAAGCACCTAAGCATTCACTCACAAAACGCAAAGGAATCATGACCCTATTGTTCATAATGATGGTCGTTGTATCAAAATCTTTCTTTTCACCATTCCACCACGCAAAATTCTCACCAACGGTTAACCACATTTTTTGTTCTCCATATTTAATCTCTACCCTTTGTGACTCTCCAAACCACTTTACCTCACCACCCAAAGCCTGGGAAACATACCTAATCGGCACCAAGATGCGATTATCGGCATTAAGCACAGGTTTTTGGTCCCAAAAAATTACCTCCGAATTATCTACATAAACACGTATATCATCAGCTAAAGCCAAAACAGGAAAAGCAAACCCTACTAACAACATTACCTCTAGCAACAACATCGCAATCCTCTTTTTCCGCACTTCCCTTCCCCCTTTTCGTAGGCTTATCATCCATTTTAACCGCCTTTTTCCGTATTACTCTTATATGCTTTATATTTTAACATATTGCTTTTTCTTGTCAATTTTCCCCAACCCTTTTTCCTGTTTCCTACTTTTTAATCCCTCTGATACAAATCTCTGGTATAAACTTTAGCAGCGACATCTTTTATTTCCGCAGACCATCTGTTAGCCACAATAATATCAGCTACCTTCTTAAACTCAGCTAAATCTCTGATCACCTCTGAACCCTGAAAACAATTTTCCTTTAATGCCGGTTCATACACTACGACTTTGCTTCCTTTAGCTTGCAGACGTTCCATAACCCCCAAAATGGCAGCCTCTCGAAAATTATCGGAAGCTGTCTTCATCGTTAATCTATAAATACCTACTATTTTCGGTTTTCTGACCAAAATTCGCTCCGCTATATAATCTTTTCTAATTTGATTAGCCGCCACAATAGAATCCATCAGCTGATGAGGCACACCTTGATAATCAGCTAATAACTGTTTGGCATCCTTAGGCAAGCAATAGCCTCCATAACCAAAAGAAGGATTATTATAATAATTCCCGATGCGCGGATCAAGCCCTATCCCTTCAATAATTTGCTTGGTGTCTAAACCATTCAGCTCAGCATAAGTATCAAGTTCATTAAAAAAAGCCACACGCATAGCAAGATAGGCATTCGAAAACAGCTTAATCGCCTCCGCTTCCGAAGAGTCCGTAAATAATAGGGGAATATCTTTTTTAAGTGCACCTTGCACTAAAAGGTCGGCAAATACTTTAGCCCTTTTTGACTTCTCACCTACTACGATGCGCGAAGGATACAAGTTATCATAAAGAGCTTTCCCTTCCCGGGAAAATTCCGGTGAAAAAATAATATTTTCTGTTTGAAACATTTCTTTAACTTTTTTTGTATAGCCAAGCGGTACAGTTGATTTAATAATGATTAGTGCTGCCGGATTAAGAGCTAAAACATCGGCAATTACGGTTTCAATAGTTGTAGTTTTAAAACAATTCTTGTTCGAATCATAATCAGTCGGCGTAGCAATAATAACATAATCAGCATCTTGATAAGCAATATACTTATCTGTAGTCGCCTTTAAATTTAGATTCTTGTGAGCAAGATAAGCGATAATCTCCGCATCATTGATTGGCGATTGTTGCTGATTAAGCAAATCTACCTTTTCTGGCTGAATATCAAAAGCTATAACTTCATGCTCTTGAGCTAACAAAACAGCGTTAGACAGCCCCACATAACCAATTCCTACAATGGCAATTTTCATCCTCTCACCTTCCTTAAACGTCATCGCCACTTCATTTCAAAAATAATGTTTCTTCAAAGCGTGAAACGCAAAAAAACATGAATTGACCATTACCGCCAACGGATTAAGCCCCTCGCTATTTCTCTGAATGTTCCAGAAGCGAGGAATGCTTTTAAATTTATTCGCCGAAAGCGAGTTGCTCCGTTTTCTATATTTAACTAAAACTTCATTGAGCCCATAAGCCTCCATCCCGGTTCGCAAAAGCTGCAGCCAAGTAGCATAATCTTGCCACGACCGAAACAAGGGCATTTGCAAATTTCCTGTCTTTTGCCGATCTAAAACAACAGAGGAAGTGTTAATCATCGTATTTTTTAAAAGAAACTCATAATTTATCTTTTCTTGCACAGCTCTCTTACCTTTAAGCAATTGTCCCTGTTCATTAATCATGGCAAAGGCTGTAAAACAAAACGCTACTTCTTGGGCTTGCATAAATTTAATCTGTTTTGCAATTTTTTCCGGAGACCATAAGTCATCACTATCCAAAAAGGCCACATATCTACCTCCGGCTAAAGCAAGAGCTTTATTTCTGGTTACGGCGGCACCCCGATTTTTTGCTTGTTGATAAAAAATAATATTTTCATATCTTGCTGCATACTCTTTAATTATTTCTCGCGAATTATCTTCTGAACAATCATCAACGATGACAATTTCTAAATCCGGATAGGTTTGCGTTAAAGCAGAATCCAAAGTCTCCCTAAGATATTTACCCGTATTATATACCGGGATAATTACAGATACAGTCATATTATGATACAAATCAGGCATCTCACTTCCCACCTATCTTCTTAAAACCGCTTAGAGCTTGTTTCTAAACACATACTCTTCTTGCTGGTCCCACTTTTCTTCCGGATATCTAATAAATTTTTGTTCCCCACACAAAATCACACCGAGAGTACGGAGCATAATCTTTAAATCAAGCCAGACACCAATATGACTTATATTA
>DUTO01000165.1 GCA_012842035.1 Clostridia bacterium
ACTTTTGTGGCTCATTATTAAATAAAGAAGCCTGATTATATAAAATCAAGCTTCTTTTATTATTATGTCTTAATGGGAGGATATAATTCTACATCATCCCACCCATATTAGGAGGCATCGCCGGGCCGACCGGATTTTCCTCTGGTAAATCCACGATGAGGCATTCTGTAGTCAGTAACAACCCCGCAATAGAAGCAGCATTTTGCAGAGCACTACGCGTTACTTTCGCTGGGTCTACAATACCGGCTTCAATCATGTTCTCATAAGTACCCTTTAAGGCATTAAAGCCATAACCTTTTTTACCAGCAGTTTTTACTTTTTCCACAACAACAGAACCTTCGGCTCCTGCATTACAAGCAATCTGCTTAATTGGCTCTTCTAAGGCTTTCTTAATAATATTTACACCTGTCATTTCATCAGGTTCATCTGTTATAAGATTCTCCAAAACAGCAAGACTTTCAATAAAGGCAGCTCCACCACCGGCTACTATACCCTCTTCAACAGCAGCACGAGTAGCTGCCAAAGCATCTTCGATCCGATTTTTTCTTTCCTTCAATTCAGTTTCTGTCGCTGCCCCGACTTGAATTACAGCTACGCCGCCAGCAAGTTTAGCCAAACGCTCCTGTAATTTTTCTCTATCGAATTCAGAAGTAGTATCTTCTAACTGTTTACGAATTTGAGCAATACGTCCTTCAATTGCCTGTTTGTTACCACGACCTTCTACAATCGTCGTTTCTTCTTTAGTAATTTTAACTTTAGCGGCTTGACCAAGCATATCAATTGTTGTATTTTCTAATTTTAAACCAACATCTTCACTAATCACTTGACCACCGGTAAGAACGGCAATATCTTCTAACATGGCCTTACGACGGTCACCAAAACCAGGTGCTTTTACTGCTACACAAGTAAAGGTGCCCCGTAATTTATTAACAACCAATGTAGCCAAAGCCTCTCCTTCTACTTCTTCAGCTACAATCAATAATGGCTTACCTGACTGTACTACTTTTTCCAGTACTGGAAGAATATCCTGAATCGCAGCGACCTTCTTATCTGTAAGCAAAATATAAGGGTCTGTAAGGTTAGCCTCCATCTTATCTGTATCTGTAATCATATAAGGAGATATGTAGCCCCGATCAAACTGCATTCCTTCTACAACATCTAGTGTTGTACCCATCCCTTGCGATTCTTCTACCGTAATTACTCCATCATTACCTACGATTTCCATAGCTTCAGCAATGAGATCACCAATTTCAGAGTCATCAGCAGAAACAGAAGCTACCTGAGCAATAGCATCCTTGGATTCAACCGGTTCAGATATCTTTTCAATCTCTTCCACAGTGACATTAACAGCTCTTTCAATTCCTTTTTTCAAAAACATGGGATTAGCCCCGGCGGCTACATTTTTAAGACCTTCGCGAATAATTGCCTGAGCCAACAAAGTTGCCGTAGTCGTTCCGTCACCGGCTACGTCATTAGTCTTTGTCGCCACTTCTTTTACTAACTGGGCTCCCATATTTTCATAAGGCTCCTCCAGCTCTATCTCTCTGGCTATAGTGACTCCATCATTAGTAATTGTTGGAGTCCCAAATTTTCTCTCTAAAACCACATTACGTCCTTTAGGTCCTAAAGTTATTTTTACAGCTTCGGCTAAGGCATTAACACCTTTTTCCAACCCTTTTCTCGCCTCTTCGCCAAAGATAATTTCCTTTGCCATTTTCTTTTCCCTCCTAAACTTTCCTTAATCTTTAAATAATCGCGTGAATATCCCTTTCACTAAGAATTAAGTAATCTTGTTCCTCAATTTTAATGTCTGTTCCAGCATATTTTGAAAAAATCACCTTGTCGCCTACCTTTACTTCTAACGGTATTTTTTGACCATTTTCCAAAATCCTGCCCGAACCTACAGCTATTATTTCACCCTGCTGAGGCTTTTCCTTAGCTGTATCTGGAAGGACAATACCGCTTTTTGTTTTTTCTTCCTGGTCTAATGGTTTAATTACAACTTTGTCGCCAAGAGGCTTAATATTCATGTTCATGACCTCCTTAAAATTTTATTTTGTTAGCACTCTATGCTGACGAGTGCTAACATTTGTTATTAATCATAGTAAAGGCCCCCAAAGAAGGCAACTTTCATATTTTGCTGTTTTTCAAAACTATCTCGCTTTGCTCTTATATATGAGCTAATATCTCCCTTTTACTTCTTTTTTCTAATATCCCCACTTAAACCACTCTTTATACACAAAACAATCTCCTCCACCTAAATCATGATATAATAAAATCAAAAACCAAGAAAGGTAAAAAAATGAATAAAAAAGAATTGCGCCAAAAAGTGCTAAAAAAACGAGAGAATCTCTCTTTAACTGAAGTACAAAAGAAAAGCCAACAAATCAACCAACAAGTTTTAGCACTCCCGGCCTTCTCTGCAGCAAAAACAATCCTTACTTACCTGCCCATCAAAAAAGAACCTAACACACTACCCCTGCTTACTAATGCTTGGCAACAGCAAAAACAGGTTCTCATTCCTGTTACGCAAACAAAAAATAAATCTTTAATTCTTTCTCAGCTAAAAAATCTAAACGAAGTCACTAAAAGAAGCTATGACCTTCTTGAACCAAAGCCGGAATTTCTGCGTCCCATAGCGCCCCGCTTTGTAGATTTGTGCCTACTGCCCGGGCTTGCTTTTGATTATAGCGGAAACCGCCTCGGCTATGGGGGAGGCTACTTCGACCGTTTTTTGCCTAAGCTTCGCTCCACTTGTCTCAAAATTGCTCTCGCTTATGACTTCCAAATTTTTGACTCCATCCCTATAGCAAAACACGACATCCCTATAGATATAATCATTACCGAATCAACAATTCATATTTGTCCAAAATAAGCTCTCTCTCATTTTCAGGGAGTCCTCTCTGTCTCTCTCGACGACAGTTTAGACTTAGCAATCCCCCCCTCTTTGCTTTTCTCATTCTGCTCTGCCGTTACCTCATTTCCCTCGCCCTCAATATATTTCTTCAACGACTCTCTCTGCCTATTAAGAATATTCATTAGTTCCACATCTTCCCCAATCTCATCCTGCCAAATTCTATCTGTTTGCATAGCCGGCACCATTTCCTTGATATAATATGCTCTTCTTTCCTTGGCTTTAATCTTTTTTATATCCTCTCTAATTTTTGCCCAATCACGTTTAACTTTTCCTTTAGCTTGTGCTCTTACTTTAAAATTATGTTCCATTACCTTTAAATCCTCTCTTCTGTCTTCACCATAAGGATTAGTTTCAAGAGCTATTAATTCTTGCATTTGTTCTTTCGGAAAATCAACTCCCTTTTTTCTAAACTCATGCCAAAGCCGAGCTCGCCTTATAAATTTCTCCTCAGCCTCTTTAAATTGTTTTGCCGCTTCAGGGTCATTCTCGCAAAGTTTTTCAATCTCATATTTATATTTATAAAATACTTGTCTGATTTTCCATATTTCATTTTCAAATAAAATTACATTTAGATGATCTAAATTTTTTTCACTGAAATATACAGAACTATTTTTATCCGCAAAACTTCTAATCTCTTGATCCACCTTTTGAATTAAATCATCTATTTTTTGCTGCTGCCGTTTTTCTAACCTTTCCTTTATCCCCCTAAATAACCCCATAAATTTTCCCACCTTTAACCTTAATTTTCTCAAGTCTTATTAATTAAAACAAAAGGGTGCGTTTTGTTTAATAAAACACACCCTTTAGCGATACCTCTGCGAAAAAAGAAGTGCCTCTGTACAAAATTTAGCGTGCTCCGCCTCTCTGCGGAGGCAAGTTTTCTCGCTCGGTTTTATCTCTATTTTGCTCTTTTTGTACTTCACTTTCTTTTCCCCACACATTAAGTGATTTTTTTTCAAGCCGCCTAAGGTCTTCTTGGGCATGTATATCACTTAACCGCTTTTCCGCCTTACGACCTACTATTCCGTCCCTAAACTCCATACCCACTTCTTCAGCTATAAGCTCTTCTGCCTCTTTTGCAGCACCTAAATCATTTAACCGCTGTTCTGCCTTACGCTTTACTATTCCATCGACTCCATTACGCAACCCCATATACTGCCCTCCTCTCTTTTGCTCTTTCAAAATATTCCCTCTCACTTATAATTGTAACATATATTTAAACAATTTGTCTATCCTATAAAGAACGTAGGGATTGAGCTTCTTTATTCCTCTCCGCTAACTCCCCTGGTTTTATTTCCTCCTTCTTTTCTGTCTTTTGTTTTTCAATTGTCTGCCCAATTTCTGCAAGCGATGTTCTAGTGCCTCGCTCTGCTTCAAGCTCCTTTTTCATATCCTGTAATTTCTTTAGCCCTTCCTCTTTCATTCTTTCAATTTCTTCCGGACCGCAAAACTTCCATAATGCTTGCCTGTATTTATTAAAAATAACATTGATATAAGCCTTATCTATTTTTAACATTCTCGCATTGGCAAATGGGTCAGTTTTAAAATCATATTTATCAAATTGATCAGTTTTACGTGAGAGGATTACAATCTCTTTATCTATACACGCTTTTATTTCCTCAATTTTAGCTTGACGCCTCTCTTCTGCCCATTTTTTTATCCCATCTAATAATCCCATACTTACCTCCCTACCTTTTTAAATTTTATACCCCAATTAACGAGCTACGTATTCCTGCTGAGGTTGAATTTCTTCCTGCGGAAACTTCCCCCTTTGCTCTCCTTCGGCAACAATAAGCCCTTCATATTCCCTAAGTGACTTGGCTTCATTTCTATTTCTTATTAACTCTTGATCAATTGACCTTAAATATTCCATACTTCTTTCATTGCCATATTTCATTTCCAGTTCATATAATCTCTTCATATTTTCTGCCGGAAAACTCATCCCCTCTTCTCTAAGTTCATACCAAAGTTCTACCCATTCTAATAATTCTGCTTTTACTTTTTCAGCCCTAACTTTAACTTCAGGATTATTAGGGCTAATTATACTCAACTTGGTCTTGGTCCAAGCATATTCTTCTTCAATCTTTTGTCTTATAGTTGTGCATATTGTTTTGTTTTGCAAATGGAAAATTAATTTTTGGTCATCGTATTCGCAATCAAGAGGTCTTTGCGTTGTTTTTATTAACGAGCTCCCCTTAAACTTCATCTGAAAGTCCTGAATAACCTTATCTATCATTTGTTCATGCTTATCTTTAAACAACCTCTTCAGCCCATCTAATAATCTCATCTTGCGCCTCATTGCCTTTCTTTAAAACTTTTCACACAAGCACACTTAAGGTCAAGAAAGATTACGACCACCTTCGCCCCTTTGCGGAGTTGAGGTTTGTCTTATATCTTTCGTACTTGTCGTTTTCTCTTCCCCCGCCAAAGCACGACGTGCATAAGCTTTAAGAGATTCCCTCTGTTCTTCCCTTTGCTCGCTCCGAACCCTCTCACCTTCTTTTAAAATCCCGGCAAGACGGTCACTATCTATAGTGGCATTCCCCGGTTCATGTTCCTTTATGAAATTTAAAAGACGTTCTTCAAATGGTCGAGTTTGAGATTCGTTTTTCTGAGGTTCTATAACTTTATCACGAGGAACAAAATACAATTCCTGATCCATGAGATGCACCTTCAATCTTTCCGTCGTTTCAGAAGATAAACCCAGCTCTTTTGCAGCTTGATCTAAAGTTTTCGCTATTCCCGATTTCGCCGTTTCTTTGTAGCGCCAATCCGGAGTTATCGCCCCATATTTTTTATCAAGAGTAAATGCTACCTTAGCAACATCTTCTTGGTACCCCTCTACTCTAAGAAAATTATAACTAACTTCTCTTATCTCTAAATTGGTTTTTACTTCTTTAGCTCTTGCTTCTAATTCCGGTTCTCCTTTATATAAATGTCTACAATCATAAAACGAATCTTCAATAAACTGCATGGCCTCCGCATATAAACGAACATTAGTCTCGTGGTCAAGGTGAAGAGCATACTGCTGCTGCCAAAGTGTTGGGTACCGGTAATGACCACGAGACTAATGTTCGTTTATATGCGGAGGCCATGCAGTTTATTGAAGATTCG